>CAMWGS010000083.1 GCA_947173865.1 uncultured Ruminococcus sp. | reverse complement strand
ATTTTAATTTGTGCTGGAAGTGGAAGTAAATAACATATAGGAAAAGTTGCATTTATAAGTGAAGATATTGATTATACTTTTGGTGGTTTTATGGCTGTCATTAGATGTAATAATAATCTAAACAGTAGATTTTTGTTTCATTATATTACAAGCAGTGCATTTAAAATATACTTGGAAACATCTCTAAACAGTACAACAATAAATAATTTAAATGCAGGAATAATGTCAAATTTCAAGATTCCTCTTTTACCTCTTGAAATTCAACAAGAAATTGTTCGCATACTTGACAAGTATTCTGAAAAAAACGCACAGCTTATCAAGAAACTTTATGCAGAAATTGAATTAAGAAAAAAGCAGTATACATATTACAGTGATAAAATTTTGACATTCAAGGAGGTAAAATGAGAATAGTTTTGCAGAGAGTGACGCACGCAAGCGTTGCTGTAGACGGAAAAACAACAGGAAAGATTGACAATGGTTATCTTCTGCTTTTCGGAGTGGGAAAAGACGACACGGAAAGTGACTGTGAAAGGCTTGCCGACAAAATAATAAATCTGAGAATCTTTTCCGATGAAAATGGCAAAATAAACCTTTCACTTAAAGATGTCGGCGGTTCACTGCTTGTTGTTCCGCAGTTTACGCTTTATGCAGATTGTCGCAAGGGAAACCGTCCCAACTTCATTCAGGCAGGTTCTCCCGATGAGGCAAACAGAATTTTTGAATATTTTACGGAATACTGCCGTAAAAAAGGTCAGCACGTTGAAACGGGTGTATTCGGAGCTGATATGAAAGTTGAACTTCTCAATGACGGACCTTTTACGGTTGTTCTGGAATAATTTTTTAAATATGGATAAAATCACCTGATATGTCAATAATACGTATGAGGTGATTTTTTATGCGTAGAAAAGCAGAAATCAGAATTATTGTGCTTGTTGGGACATTTTTTTTGATATTTACCGCACTGTGTTTCAATTATTACAGAATAGCGGTAAAGCGTGAACACGTGCAGACAGCAAGGACAAATTCTCAGTTTACCATAATCGCAGGAAACAGTGAGGGTACTATATACGACAGAAATATGAAACCTGTTGTAAATTCACAGACAAAAAATATTGCCGCTGCCGTGCCGTCTTTTCTTGACAGAAACAGTACGGCGGAGTTTGCACTTGACAAAAAACAGTTTATTGAGGATTTTGATAAAGGTCTGCCGTTTACATTTGAGTGCAAGCCCGATACGCCTGATTCTGACGGTCTGACGATCTTTGATATTCCTGAAAGATATTCCGAAAATCAGCCTGCACAGCACATTGTGGGTTATCTTTCGGAGGGTGAAGGAGTTGCCGGAATTGAGTACGCATACAACAAGATTCTGCGGAATGACTACGGTGAAAACAGCGTGACCTATACAACGGATGGTTTCGGTCAGATACTTATAGGAGACGGCAGGAAAATTATACGAAGTAATGCGGAGAAAAGTGGTGTGGTCACCACCGTTGACCTTGATATACAGAAAATATGTGAAGATGCGGGAAAAGGTATTGAAAAGGGTGCAGTAGTCGTGGCGGACATAAAAACAGGTGAACTTCTTGCTATGGCAAGTTTTCCGACTTACTCTGTTGATGATATGGAAAAGGCTATTGACGACAAAAGAAGTCCGCTGATAAACCGTGCTTTGTATTCTTATAGTGTAGGGTCAGTTTTCAAACTGGTTACCGCCGCACAGGCAATTGATAATAAATTTGGCGGATATGTCTATAATTGTACAGGACAGGCTGATGTTGAGGGTAAAATTTTCAACTGTCACAAAGCAGACGGTCATGGTTTGCAGACTCTTTCTGAAGCAATAACAAATTCCTGCAATACCTATTTTATAAATCTCAGCAGAATTCTTGACATAAAAGCTTTCAGGGAACTTGCTTTTAATCTTGGTTTCGGACGTGAAATACACCTTTGTTCAGGAATGACGGCGTCAGGCGGAGTACTGCCGACTGTAAAAGAACTTATGATACCTGCAGAACTGGCTAATTTTTCTTTCGGACAGGGTAAACTTTCAGCAACACCTTTACAGATTACACAGCTTACGTGTGCAATTGCCAATGAGGGAAAAATGCCGGTACTTCGTCTTATAAAGGGAATGACAATTGACGGTGAGGAGATAATGGGAGGAAAGTCCGCACAGTATTCACAGGTACTTGAAAAAGATACGGCAGACCAGTTAAAAGATATGATGATTTCGGCAGTTGAGGAAAATGAAAATTCCAACGCAAAGACAAAATATACAACAGTCGGTGCAAAGACTTCAACCGCACAGACAGGGCGTACCGAAAAAAAAGGTGAGGAACTTTGTCACGCATGGATAACTGGTTTTTTTCCGTCAGATGACCCGCAGTATGCAGTTACCGTACTTTTCGAGGACGGCGGTTACGGTAATGACGTTTCTGCACCTGTTTTCCGTGAAATTGCCGACAGGATAATGCAGGAAAAATAAAAGGACATACATTAAAGTATGTCCGATATAAAATCATTTATCAAATTCTTCAATATTAAAATCTGGCGGTGCGTCAATTTCATCCGAAACGTATTTGCCGTTTTTCTTTCGCTGTTTAACGCACTCGGTGAGCAGATATTCTATTTGTCCGTTTACCGAGCGGAAATCATCTTCCGCCCACGCTGAAATATCCTTGTACAGCTTTTCGGATATTCTGAGCGGAATTTGTTTTTTCTGTGCCATATCAGTACAAACTTCCCGAATTTACAATCGGCTGTGCGTCGTGGTTTCCGCAGAGGACTACGAGCAGATTTGAAACCATAGCGGCTTTACGTTCTTCGTCGAGGTCAACCATACCGCTTGCGTTGAGACGTTCAAGAGCCATTTCAACCATGCCAACCGCACCGTCAACAATCATTTTTCTTGCGTCAATAATTGCGGAAGCCTGCTGTCTTTGGAGCATAACGGCGGCGATTTCGGGAGCATATGCAAGATAGGTTATACGTGCCTCTACTATTTCAAGACCTGCGTTTTCAACTTTCTGCTGAATTTCGTCACGGATTCTCTGTGCTACAAATTCACTTGAACCTCTTAAACTGCCTTCGTCGGCTATACCGTCGCCTGTTGTGTCAACGTTAGGGGCAATGTCGTAAGGGTAAAGACGTACGATATTTCTTAAAGCCGTATCGCACTGGAGGGATAAATATTCTTTGTAGTTGTCAACGTCGAAAACTGCTTTAGCAGTATTATTTACTTTCCATGTAACAGCAATGCCTATTTCCACAGGATTGCCGAGACAGTCATTTATTTTCTGACGGTTGTTGTTGAGTGTCATAATTTTGAGTGAAATTTTCTTGCTCGGAACAGCTGTATTAGTTTTTACACCCTGAACAGATGTTATTGCACTGCTTCCCACGTCGTCACTTTGTCTGAGGTGAGTTGATGCGGCAGGGTTTACAGCAGAGCAGAAAGGGTTGACCCAGTAAAAGCCGTCACCCTTTATAGTTCCGTGATACTTACCGAAAAGAGTGAGTACAAGAGCCTCCTGAGGTTTGAGGACGATAAGTCCCTTGAACGGAAACCAGCCTATAGCAAGCCATATTGTGCCTGCTCCTGCTAAAGCATCTTTATCATATACACCGCCTATTATAACTATAATTATAGTAGCTATGTATAATAAGCCCCATAAGAGCATCATAGGCATACCGTTTTGTTTGGTGAATAAAATTTTTTCTTTCATTATTATTTCCTTTCGTTGAAATAAGGTTTGTTTTATATGATATCAATATCATATCATAAAAATTTCAATTTGTCAAGTGGTTTTTCAAAATTATCGGAAAATATTCCAAAACCATTGACATTTACTGAAAATAATACTATAATATACTTGTATCGCATTGACGGAACAGGGTTTACCCTGAAAGCCTTTGTCCCATTGACGACAGGGCTTTTTTTGTTTCGTCATGTATATTTGAAAAAGGAGATAGAATTATATGAAATGGAACGGACTTAATGAACTTCGTGAAAAATATCTTTCGTTTTTTGAGAGTAAGAATCATACAAGAATGGCAAGTGCTTCACTTGTTCCGCAGGGGGACAAAAGCCTTCTGCTTATAAATTCAGGTATGGCACCTCTTAAAAAGTATTTTCTCGGACAGGCTGTACCGCCTAACAAGAGAGTTACAACCTGTCAGAAGTGTATAAGAACTCCCGACATTGAAAGCGTCGGCAAGACCGCACGTCACGGCACTTATTTTGAAATGCTCGGAAACTTCTCATTCGGTGACTATTTCAAGAATGAAGCTGTTGAATGGGCTTGGGAGTTCCTCACCAAAATCCTTGAAATTCCTGCCGACAAACTCTGGATTACTATTTTTGAAAGCGATGACGAGGCAGAACAGATTTGGGAAAATAAAATCGGTATTCCTCATGAAAGAATAATCCGTCTTGGTAAAAAGGATAATTTCTGGGAACACGGTTCAGGTCCTTGCGGTCCTTGTTCTGAAATTCACTTTGACCGTGTTGCAGGCGGCAGAAAGCTTGACCGTGCGGAATTTGAGGCAGAGGGCGACAAGGATAATATTATTGAAATATGGAATCTTGTATTCAGCCAGTTCGACAGCGACGGCAACGGTAATTATGCCGAAATGAAGAACAAGAACATTGATACGGGTATGGGTCTTGAAAGACTTGCCTGTGTAATGCAGGGTGTTGACAATATCTTTGAAGTTGATACCGTTCAGAATATCATGAAGCACGTTTCAGAGTTTGCGGGTGTGACATACAAGGAAAATCCGAAAACAGACGTTTCACTTCGTGTAATTACCGACCATATCAGAAGTACTACTTTTATGGTAGGCGACGGAATTATGCCGTCCAACGAGGGCAGGGGATATGTTCTCAGGAGACTTCTCAGACGTGCCGCACGTCATGGCAGACTTTTAGGCATTAAAAAGCCTTTCCTTTGTGAAGTTGCCGACACTGTTATAAACGAAAATGCAGGTGCATATCCTGAACTTGCCGAAAAGAGAGACTATATAAAGAAGATTATCGGCGTTGAAGAAGAAGCTTTTGCAAAGACCGTTGATAAAGGCTCTGAACTTCTTGCACAGTTTACGGAAAAACTTTCACAGGAAAATAAAACAGTTCTTTCAGGTGACGATGCTTTCAGACTTTCAGATACGTACGGTTTCCCGATAGACCTCACAATTGAAATCTGTGAAGAAAAGGGTATTACAGTTGACACGGAACGTTTCACGGAACTTGCAAAGGAACAGCGTGCAAAGGCTAAGGCTGACCACCTTGCTAAAGCAGGTTCTTCATGGGCAGACAACAGTATTAAGGTTGAAGCTCCTGCAACAGTATTCACAGGTTACACGGATACTGAGGCAGATTCAGAAGTACTTGCCGTATATAAGAACGGTCAGGAAATCGAAACAGCTGTTGAGGGTGACAATGTTGTTATAGTTCTCGACAGAACTCCTTTCTATGCCGAAAGCGGTGGACAGGTAGGCGATACTGGTATAATTTCAACCGATGCAGACGTTGTTACAGTTCTTGATACTGTAAAGTCCGAAGGACATTTCATGCACATTGCAGAAGTAACATCTGGCAGTATTTCAAAGGGTTACAAAGTAAAGGCACAGATAGATGTAAATCGTCGCCGTGCAATTATGAGAAATCACACATCTGCACATTTGCTACAGTATGCACTCAGACAGGTTCTCGGTGACCATGTTCATCAGGCAGGTCAGCTTGTAAATGACAAGGCTTGTCGTTTTGACTTCAACCATTTCAGCGGACTTACTGAAGACGAGATAACACAGGTTGAGAATTATGTAAATAATGAGATTATGAAAGCCGTTTCCGTAACTATGGAGGAAATGCCGATTGAAGAAGCAAAGAAACTCGGTGCTATGGCACTTTTCGGTGAAAAGTACGGCGATACCGTAAGAGTAGTTACAGCAGGAGATTCAATCGAATTCTGTGGCGGTACTCATATCGGAAATACTTCCGAAATCGGACTTTTCAGAATAGTTTCTGAAAGTTCTGTAGCAGCAGGTATAAGACGTATTGAAGCTGTTACGGGTATGGGGGTAATTGAACTTCTCAACAGTTACAGGAATACAATTCTTAAGTCCGCAAAGGCTCTCAAGCTTGCAAACGTTACAGAATTACCCGAAAAGTGTGCATCTGTATTTGCCGAATCAAAGGAAAAGGACAGAAAGCTTGAAAGTCTCAGTCAGCAGATTGCAAACGCCAAGATTTCGTCTGTTTTTGATAACGCTCAGGAAATAAACGGTGTCAAGCTTGTTTCCGCAAGAATGGACGGCTCTGCTCCCGACGCTCTCCGCAAACTCGGTGACAGCGTAAAGGACAAGAATGAGGCTATTATAGCATTGTTTGCAGGAATTACAGGCGAAAAAGGTACTCTTTATTGTGTATGTACAAAAGAAGCGGTTGCAAAGGGTGCTAATGCAGGAAAGATTGTACGTGAAATTTCTGTTCTTACAGGCGGTAAGGGCGGTGGAAAGCCCGACAGTGCCATGGCAGGTATCGGTGACATAACAAAGACTGATTCTGCTATGAATGAGTTTGTGTCTGTTGCAGGCGGATTCATCAAGTAATAATTATTTTGGTGTGGACGTTCTGCCCATACCGAAAACAATATAAAGGAGAAAAATTATGGATTGTTTATTCTGTAAGATAATCAGCGGAGAAATTCCGAGTACAAAAGTATATGAAGATGATTATGTATTTGCGTTCAGGGACATTGCACCTATCGCACCTGTTCATGACCTTGTAATTCCGAAAACACACATCTGCTGTGCGAATGAAATAAGTGAAGAAAATTCTTCATATGTGGCTAAGATTTTTGAGGCTATACCAAAGGTTGCAAAGGCTGAGGGAATTGAAAGCTACAGAATTATCAGCAACTGCGGTGACGATGCAGGTCAGACAGTAAAACATCTGCATTTCCACGTTTTAGGTGGTGTAAAAATGGGCTGGGGTGCTGATTCTCTTGGCAAGACAGAGTAAGGAGGTATGGCTTTGAGTACTTATAAGATGAAAATTGCAGGTCTTGAAAGAGAACTGACGCTTTGTCCGCTTAATGATAAATTAAGTATCGGTGCTTTTATAATGTTCTCTGACATTGAATTGACTGTTGCGTGTGCAGAGGAACTTCTTAAAAAGTGCGGTGAGTTTGATGTGATTCTTACTGCTGAGTCCAAGGGCATACCGCTTGCTTATGAAATGTCAAGACAGTGTGGAAAACCGTATGTTGTTGCAAGAAAATCAGTGAAACTCTATATGACAGAACCGCTTTCGGTGTCGGTCAAATCAATTACTACAGCAAACGTGCAGACTCTTTATCTTTCGCAGGAAAAGGCATCAATGCTTAGAGGAAAGAAAATTCTTATAGTTGACGATGTTGTAAGTACGGGAGAGTCGTTTACTGCACTCGGAAAACTTGCAGAAGAAGCAGGTGGAAATGTTGTGACATATTCTGCCGTTCTTGCAGAGGGTGACGCAGCGGACAGAAGCGATATAGTATTCCTTGAAAAACTACCGCTTTTCTTTAAATAAGGTATATCGGAAATGAAGCGAAAAATGATTGGTATTACGGCAGGGTATGTGTCGGGATTGTTTTTCGCTTCCTTTTTTACAGATTTACGGCACTTGCTGATTCCTTTCGGAATTTTTCTTGTATTTGTACTGACTGGGAAGCAAAATGGACTTTCTATACATGACTTTACAATAGTTGCGGTATCGTTTGCACTCTCTTTCATGTCGGGTGAAATATATACGCATTTTGTGTACAATGATATTATTTCATATAATAATACAGAGGGCAGTTTTTCGGGTGTCGTTGAAGATTATGACTGTTATGACAATGACAAGGCACGCTATATTATCAAAGGAAAAATAAACGGTGTCCGTACTGCAAAAATTTCTTTTTACAGCGATATTCTTGATGTCGGATACGGTGACATGGTAAGTATCGGGAACTGTACTTTTAGTAAAATATCGGGTGACTATCTTTTTGACAGCGAAAGTTATTATAAATCGGACAGAATTTTTCTTACAGCAGAAAAAGTCACAGACATTGTAACCG
>CAMWGS010000082.1 GCA_947173865.1 uncultured Ruminococcus sp. | reverse complement strand
CATTTAAGGAGATAAAAATATGAGTGAAAATTATGAAAAATCAGTAACCGAACATGGAAACCCTGCCAAGCCTACAGGAACAGCAGGTGAAGAAATGCTCAGCAGAATGAACGAATCCCATTATGCCGTAACGGGCTGGGGGTTGGACTTTTTTGAATTTGACGGAGACGAAAATGTACTTGACATAGGTTGCGGTGGCGGTGAAACTCTCAGACGAATGGCTGAAAAAATAAACAGCGGACACCTTACAGGTGTTGACTATTCGGCAGTTTCCGTAAAAATGAGTAGTGAACACAACAATAAAAGTATTTCGTGCGGTAAAATGGACATAATTGAAGCTTCCGTCGAAAGTCTTCCGTTTTCTGACAGTAGTTTTGATAAAATAATAACGGTTGAAAGTTTTTATTTCTGGAACAATCCGCAGGAAGATTTGAAGGAAGTTTTCCGAGTACTTGCCGAAAACGGAACTTTTCTTATTGTTGCGGACATATACGGCGGTGCTGAACTCTCAGAAAGCGAAAAGGAAAATATTAAAAAGTACAATCTTTTTAATCCGACACCTGATGAATTTGAAAATCTTCTTACAAACGCAGGTTTCAAAGATGTTAAAGTTCACACTAAAGACGGCAAACACTGGATTTGTGCAGAGGGAAGAAAATAATATAAGAAAACAGCCTGAAAATTTATTTAAATCTCAGACTGTTTTCTTTTACCTATTATCAGATGTATGTGTTTCAAGAATATTTTTCAACGCTGAAACAGAACTTGAATGAGAACGCTCTATGCGTGTAGGAAGTCCCTTTGTTTCGCTTATAGCACATCTTGCCATTTTATGTGACATAGTTCCCGTAAATAAAACAAGCAGGTCGGGCTTACCTATTTTTCTTTTAAGGTCTGTTTTCATATGTGTAAAAACTTTGGCACTACATCTGTATTGCTCACAAAGTTCCTTATATTTCCTAATCATGCAGTCATTACCGCCTACAATTACTACACTCATTTTTTACCTCCGTTATTAGCATTTACCAATATTAGTATATACTAACTCGATAAAAAAGTCAAGTATGTTATCCTGACGCAACTGAAAAAACTGCACATATAATTATGTGCAGTCTATCTTTTTCTCCTGAATTTCGGCATCAGTTTGACTTTATATATCTTATAGCACAAATCAAGATTCATGTCATAGAGTACAAAAATCACATTGCCGAGGGCAAGCATTATATATCCTCCGTACTTCCCTATTTCACCGAATTCGTCAAGCATCTGGTCAAGTCCGAATATATAGACAGTAACATAAAAATAAGCAACCGCACATATATTGAAAATCAGAAATTTAACGGTATTCCGCAGAAAACGTGCCTGAATCCTGTCAATATAAAAACGTAATACGGGATAATGCCCGAACAGCATAATAAAAATAAGTGCGGCTTCCTTGTCGAACGTTATGAACATGGAAAGCAGACCGACCGCTATATAAGTGAGCATAGCCCAGCCTGTATTTACTTCAACTGCAATTATCATCATAAGTACGCCCGCAATCATAGGCAGAAGAAGATAAAGAGCAGGCATAATCCCTGCAAAGAACATTGCAGAAAGACAAAGTGCGGACACTATTCCGCCAAGAGCAACACGATAACTTATATCCCTCATTTTTCAACTGCCCTGCTTTTGTTGTCGGCAGTTTTCTTTGCGTGCTGAACATTATAGGTAACTGCTGAAAGAAGTCTGTGCGGTACAAATCGCTGTCCGAAAACACAGGCTTTTGCAGTGAGTGACGGAACAGCAAGGCATTTTCCCTGAAAAAGTTTTTTCAGTGCATATTCTGCGGCATATTCCGAAGAAATCGGCTTTACATTGAAATTCACACCTGCTCTGTTGTTGAAATTTGTATTTACAGGTCCGGGACAAAGAACAGTTATTGTAACGTTTGAACGGTCCCGACGGAGTTCCTCGGCAATTGCAAGCGAAAGACGAAGAACATAATTTTTTGAGGCATAGTAAGATGACATAAGCGGTCCTGTCATAAAGCCTGCCACCGAAGCAACATTTAATATAAAACCGCTGTTCTGTTTCTTGAAATCACGCAGAAAAAGCTTTGTAAGGATATGAAGTGCGGTAATATTGACATCAATCATATTAAGTTCGTCGCTCAGGGCGGTTTTGTCGAATTTTCCGAAAATACCGTATCCTGCATTATTTACAAGCATATCAATATTCTTGTCCTTACAGAATTCATAAACTTTAAAAACTTCATTTCTGTCAGAAAGTTCCGCTGTAATTATTTCCGTTCCTTTTCCGAAACCTTTCTGCATTTCTTTCAGAACCTTTTCATTTCTACCTGTCAGGACAAGTTCCCAGCCACGTCTGTACAGACTTTCCGCTATACACTTTCCTATTCCTGAAGTTGCTCCTGTTACAAGTGCTTTCATTTTTTTCACTTTCCTTTCGGTAAAATCATTTATTTAACAGTTCAAATAACTTTTCATTGTCCATGCTGTCAATCCCGAACAGAAAGAGAGTCTGTTCATAATTGTTCGGGTAAACGAAGTAGCTTATATTCTTCTCCATATGCTCAGGGGAAATTACAGCAATTTCACTGTAATGCTGTATCAGAAATTGTATAAAACAGTCTGCGTAACTGTCTTTTATCAGAAGGAGTTTCTTTTCATTATTCACAGAGGTTTTTATTCTTATAAAAGGTTCTTCCTCACCAAGATACATTCTGTACATATTACCGCTTGCAAGAAAGTCAGCATCATTAAGATTTTTTCTGTAACTCATTCCGTTATTTTTATATGCGGTACAGCTTGTTATTTCTGCTCCTCCCGAGTAACTGTAAACGTCAATTATATCGGGTTTTGTACCGTTATAAAGACACCTGCTGTAAAGGTTGCCCCTGAAATCACTCGTAATATGACTTATAGTATACTTATCATAGGCGGACGGCAGAAAACCAAGTTTCTGAATTATTGTTCTGTAAACATAATAAGCTCCGTAACTTGTAAGCTTTGTGTCATTACGGTAATAAATATAACTGTCATTAAGCATTTTAAGTATATTGTACGTGTCGATTTTTCTGATGCTGTCGTTAATTGAATTGTAAAGACTGTCTATCTGATTTTTTTCGGGATTTGAAAGAAGATATTCGGGCAGAACGTCACCGTAAACTCCCGAAGACGTGGGAACAGCCGTAAAATAAACTGTTCCGCTGTAATTTTGCGTAAATTTATTTACTGCACCGATATTTTTTTCCGAAATATTCCGCTCCGAAATATCAGAATCAAGCAGTCTGTCATCTCCGACATAAACACCGTTTACAATCTTTTCGCACATATCAGACTCAATTCTTGCTTTTGCGGAAACCCATTTATCCCTGTATGCGAAATGGTCAGCCATATACGCCTCAAGTTCCCTGCCGTAACTTCCGTCCGAAAGTGATTCAGACGAAAGACGTGGCATATCAGCAAGACTACGATTTTCGCTTACGGAATAATCGTCTTTCTTTTCAAGAACGGTCAGTATCAGAAAAGAAAATATAAAAATAATCATAAGGACTGCTGTTATTCTGTCTGAAAGCTTAGATATTTTCATAATGCCTAAATCCTCCTACAGTTTCATCAGAATCATGCCTGAACTTCCGTTATAGGAAATAAGTGCCGTACATACTGCGAGAAGCACCACAGTTATTACTGGGGAAAATATTCCTATAACAATCCTGAGCTTTGTCTTTCCAGAACGCATAAGCATATTCCTGAAAAGACTTGTCGAGAAATACATACATATCAGCAACAATACTATATAATATTTCAGCAGATAAAGCGTCTGTGAATCCGCAAAAACCTTGTTTCCGCCAAGCATGGCAAGAAGATAGTGCAGTGAATACGAGACATTCTCTCCCGCAAGAAAGACCGCACATATCATTGTTACCGCATAAATGTAAATTATTCCAGTAGCTTTAAGAAGTTTCATACGTCCGAGATATTTTTCGATAACTACCGACAAACCAATGAAAAATCCCCACAAAAAACCGTTTATATCAAATCTGTACCAGAATCCGACAGCACACCATGACAATATAAATATGATTTTTTTGTAAACACGTCCCCTGCCCAGTTCACACAAAGGCTTTGAAATATACCGTCTGAACCAATATATTATCTGAACGTGCCAGTTTCCCGCAAAATCACGTATTTTTGTACTGAAAACAGGATAATTGAAACTCTGCGGAAATCTGAACCCGAAACAGTAGCCGACACCCGTACCCATATCCGCAAAACCCGAAAGCGTAAAATAAAGACAAAGCAGATAAGCCGTCATTCCAATCCATGCATTAACAGCAGGCATTTCCCATATGTCAACGCTTCTTACCGCATTATAAAGCATATACATAGTATCGGCGGCAATAACCTTTTTAACCAGTCCCTTGACAAAAATTGTAAATCCCATGCCGATTTCCGACAAATCTGACTTACTGCTTTTAAGCATCTTCCTGAAAGTATTGTATCTTATGACAGGTCCCATTATTATTCTCGGAAACATCATTATATAAAGTCCGAATTTTATCGGATTACGCTCCGCACGCATACGTTTTCTGTAAATGTCAATAAGATAACCGACTGCCGAAAGTGTGAAAAATGATATTCCTAAAGGAAAAAATTCCTCTGGTATATTAAAGTTTTTTCTGAGAAATGAAAACGATTCTGTTCTGAACGTGAATATTGTAATTATATCAAAAGATACCCCGAAAATCATGAGTATGGCGGACAAAATTTTTTTGTCATGCAGTATCCACACAGCCGCTCCCGCTATATAGTTTACAATTGTATAGATTAGCATAAACTCAAGAAATTTCAGACTGTTCAACGCACAGAATACTATACTTAAAACAAAAAGTACGTTTTTTTTCAGACTTTCAGGTGTAAGCATATAAATAAGAAGTGATAACGGCAAAAATCCGTATATAAACAGCAGACTGCTATATAACATCATCTTTCTCCTTAATATTCTCGATATATTCAGCAAGTTCACTGCTGTTCATCATAGTATTCAGAACCTCAACAAGCGACCCCGACGACATAAGTGAAGGAAGTCCGAGACTTTTCTGAAGCCTTTCACGGAGTTTTTTACTTTCGTTTCCTCCGCTGAGTCCGAGTTCGTAAAGCGTTAACTTTGTTATATCTGATTTGCGGTTACTTTCGGAAGCCGTTACGCCCGATTTTTCAAACGCCGAAACAAGTGTTTTAACGTCTATGCCCTCAACACCAAGCTTACCCTCTGCCGACATTTTTTCCTTCCTTCTTTCCTTGCCGAAAACGTCGGGGGTATATACATTGACTATTCTGCCTTTTTTTACCGCACCTTTTATATAACCTCTTATTTTCCGTCCTGCACTGTCTGAATCAGTAAGTATTATTATACCTGTTTTCTGTGCATAGTAGCGGATAAGTTCGAGTTTTTCCCTGTCTTTAAAAATCCCAAACCCGTTTGTAACTATTATTACAGCATTAACAATTGAAGAAAGTTTTATCTTGTCATATTTCCCTTCAACGATTATCGCTTCATTAATTTTTATCATCGGAATCCTCCGTTATTTAGTCATAAGCATTTTTGTTACCGCCTGTTCAAGCACTATTTTTTCGTCTGTTGACGTTGAATTAAGCTGAACTGCCGTATCACGCAAAATTTTTATACATGAGCGTATTCGTGCCGTACTCATTCTTGACGAATCCCTGAAAGCGTTCCTGACCTTGAATTCCCATATATAAGAATAGTCACTCATAACATCAGCTGTGCTTTTTCCCGCATTTCTCGCACATGATGCTCTGTACAGGTCAAGAAAAGAGCTGATTATATTCGCAAGAACACTGCCACGGTTATTTTTATCTTTCATAAGTTCATCAAGGGCATTGAAAGCTTCCTGTCTGTTAAAAGAAGAAACAGCGTCGGCAAGATTGAAAACTGTAACACTGCTCTGACGGTGGACAAGCATTTCAAGTATTTCCCTTGTTATCTCTTTTCCCTGAGTGTAGGCACACAGCTTGTCAATTTCATTTTCAACTGCAAGCATATCATAAAGACACATATCCGCCAGTTCCCTTGCATTTGCAGGAGAAATAATTCCGCCTTTTGCCGAAACTTCCGTAACAATGAATTTAGACATCTCAGAAGCAGACAGCAGACCCATTTCACAGATAGTGCCGTTTTTTCCTATAAAATCAGCAAGTTTCTTGTTTTTATCGGTTATCTTACCCTTTTTTGTTCTGACTTCAAAACCCGTTACATTAAATATAATTACCGTCTGCGGAGGGACTTCCTTAATTGTCTCAATAAGTTTTTTATTCAATGTATCGGCAGTCTGTCCGTGCATTTCCTCACGTGGCTTTTCACAGTTATAGTCATTGATAAGAATACAGTTATATTCTGACATCATAGGCATCATCTGTATTATGTCACTGAGTTCGGAAAAATCAAGCTTTTTGCCATTCAGTCGGGTCAAGGCAAAATCTTCATTTTCACCGACCGTCGTTTTTATAATCTGCCTTGTAAGCTTTTCAACTTCTGTTACATTCTGTCCGTACAAATAGTAAAGATTATCAATTTCGCCTTTTTTAAGACGTGCAGAAACTGTTTTTGAGTCTGCCTGAGGCATAAAAATCACTTCATTTCAATTATTTTATATGTTCCGTCTGCGGACATCTCCGTTTTAAAATTATTCATACCTGCATACTGATATGAAACCGCTTCCTTTTCGTCAAGATAAATACTTTTTCCGTCACATATCATTTCGCTGTCTTTCGGAATATTGCCGTAAAATACAATAAGTCCTATATGGTCAGGAACTTCGCTTTTTGCGGAAATCAGGCACATTTCCGAATTACCGAAAGTAATTGTTAAAGCTTCACCGTCATATCTGATTTTATAATCACTGTTTTCTATCTGATAGCCGTTATCGTCAAAAAATATAGAATTCCCGTTCTTATACGGAGATGTATTTCCCATAACAAACCAGTTTTCAATGTTTGTAAACTCAAGTTCCGACGCATAAGACGAATAAAGGGAATGTACGTCACTTGTCAATATAATACAATCAACACTTTCAATATCTTTATCTGAAAGATATTTCCCGACATACTGCGGATTTTTATAATGACCGCTCAGGTCAATAATATAATTCCTGCTCTTATACGATATGACCGCCGAAGCGTTGTTACCTTTGCCAAGTACTGCAACGGTGAAAATATCACGGCTCATACTTCCGTAAAAAGCCGAACCGCAGGCAGTCACGCAAACAGACAATGCTACTGAAACGACTATGTATTTTCTGTTTTCGGTCGCAACTTTTACCATAATAACCGCCACCGCACATATCAGTGCAATTTTTACGGCAATATCATTTCCGCACGAAATGTATGTAAACTTAAACTGTGAAACTTTTCCGACAATAAAAAGAATTATCTTTATTATTCCACCTGCCGACCAAAGCAAAGGTATTATAAATCCACCTGTAACAGTGTATATCATTCCGAGAATCATACAGAATGAACACATAGGAAGAACAAATATATTAGTCAGCGGAGATATCAGTGATATTTCGTCAAAGTAAATCATACTAACAGGCAGTATTGCAATTGATGTACACAACATTGTAAGAAACAGACAGATTATTCTGTCAGAAATTGTAACGTTCGGAAAATTTTTCACCATATAAGGTGCAAATACACCTATTCCGAAAGTTCCGACAACAGAAAGCAAAAATCCCGAACTGTATATGACATACGGATTTTCAATACATATCAGAAGAACCGCTATGGAAAGAGAGTTGAAAGTGTCATTCTGACGAAGAAATAACTTTGCAGAAAATGCAATGTCAATCATTATCATCGCTCTTATTGCAGAGACGGGATAATTCGCCATAGTCACCATTAAAGCCATGAATATATTGACAAGTCCGAACGACATAAATTTATTTATTCTCAAAAAATCCAGAATCATCATCACAAACATTGCCATAACGGATATATGCAGTCCCGATACAGCCATTACATGACCTATTCCTGTACGGTAAAGTGAAGTTTTCACACTGCCGTCAAGAATCCTTTTCTCTCCGAAAACCATTCCGACAAAGAAACCACCGCAGTCATCACCGAGAGTAATACGGAAATCAGAAATAATCTTTTCCTTGTAATCCATAAGAAAATTCCTGATTTTTCGGGAATCGGTATTTTCGGTTACAA
>CAMWGS010000081.1 GCA_947173865.1 uncultured Ruminococcus sp. | reverse complement strand
AACAAAAAATTTTCTGATATATGCTTGTATAAAATAGACAAAAAATTCTTATATATATTCAAGTGATTTAAGAATAAAGAGCCATGTTGTAAGTGTAAAGGCACTGCAAAGGGTTGTAAGCATTACGGTGAAAGCGGTTATTGTACCTTTATGACCGAAATTTCTGGACATAACAAAACAACTTCCTGTTGTTGCACTGCCGAGCATGACGAGTATTGCAATAAGTTTTTCACCTCTGAAACCGAGTTTAACGGCAATCGGTAAGAATATACCACAGAAAAGCACAAGTTTAATAAAGACAATACCAAGAGTAACAGGCAGTTTTCCTTTAGCGTCCTCAAATTTAAACGACGCACCGAGTGCGATAAGTGAGAGGGGAGTTGCCATATTTGCGAGATACGAAACGGATTTTGAAAGTATTACAGGCTGTGGAATTTTCAGAAGTGACCATATAATACCTACAGCAATACCAAGTATAATCGGATTTGTCACTATACCTTTCAGAGTGTTCAGGAACAGTGTTTTTCCTGATTTTACGTTGTTTTTGTCGGGAGAGGTCAGCGAAAGTGTGACGACTGCAATTATATTGTAAATCGGTACAGTTCCGACAATCATAAGAGCAGCCATAGCAGCCTCACCGTATATATTTTTTACAAAAGCAATTCCCAGTATTGCGGCACTGCTCCTGTATGACGCCTGAATTATTTCACCCCGTTCGGATTTGTCTTTGTTGACAAACGAATAAATAAAAGCAATTCCTACGCTTATAAGTGTGGCGGTTATACAGAAAACAACAAATTTAGTATCCCATACCGCACGGAAATCTGCCGTTGACAAGTCCATGAACAGCAGAGCGAGAAGAAGTGTACGGAAAACAAATTTATTTATCTGAGCTGTTGAATGTTTGTCAAGCAGGTCTGCTTTACGGACAAACCAGCCGAATATCATCATCATGAATATGGGAACAGTCGCATTAAGACTGAACATTAAATTTTCAACAAACAATTTTTTCATCACCTTAGAAAATATCTTTTTTGGCTTTTATATGACGACGTATCAATACAAGTATCATAAGCAGTATACAGAACATCAGAAATATTGGAACAAGCCATTTATTAGTTGTTTCGTCCTCAGCGGATTTCATTTCCGTCCATAAATTCTGCATCTGTAGATTGGCTTCGTCCGAGAGATTGACGAAAACTGTGGTTTTATCGGCGATAAACTGACTGTCGGGATATGAAACATGGCTTTCACGGACATCTTCATCAAGCATATCAAAAGCTGCCTGATGAGGAGTAGAATAACAGATGTAGTCAATGTTTGCAAAAGCTATGTCAGGTTCGCACATAAAATTGATGTACATTTCAGCGGCTTCTTTCTGTCTTGCCGACGACGGTATACACATAGCATCAATAAAAAGATTAGTTCCGCTTTTGGGTACGACAAAATTCAAATCTTCGTTTTCGTCAAGTATCGTGAGTGCGTCACCTGCATAATATGGAGCAATAAGAGCGTCACCCGCTCCCATTTTATCAAAGATTTCGTCCATAACATATCCCTGCACGATTTTTTTTTGCTGACGGAGTTTACGTGCTGCGTCTTCAAGTTCGTCGGGATTTTCGGTATTGAGTGAATAACCCTGCATAAGTTCGGCTATTGCGAAAGCGTCACGGGGATTGTCAAACATAAGAATCTGGTCGGCATAGTCTTCGTTCCAGAGTAAATCCCAGTCTATATCTTCTTCGGGAATATCAATCATCGTTTCGTCGTATATAATTCCGACCGTTCCCCATGTGTACGGGACACTGTATTCATTTGACGGGTCATAAGCCTGATTTCTGAAATTATCCATTATATATTTAAAATTCGGGATATTGTCCATGTCAAGTGGCTGGACAAGTTTTTCATTAATCATCTTGCTTATCATATAATCCGACGGAATAATTACATCATAAGCCGCACCGCCACCTTTTAATTTTGCATAAAGTTCTTCATTGGTAGCATAGTTTGTGTAGTTGACTTTTATTCCCGTAAGTTTTTCAAATTCACTGTTAACATCAAGTGTTCCTTCGTCTGCACCCGTAGAGATGTATTCGCCCCAGTTGTAGACGTTTATTGAAATTCCCTTGTCTTTGAATCTTGTGTAGTATTCGGGGTCTGATACTGTAAGTGTCTGCACGGAAATTTCATCATCTTCGTCAGTGTTTTCTTTTGTTGACGAACTGCATGAAGTTAACAGACTTATTGCTGTGAATGATGCCATAATAAGCGGAATTATTTTATTTTTCATAATCAGTTCCCCCTGTAAGAGCCGTTTTTCTTGGCGGCTTTGTTTTCAATGGCGTTCTTCACAATCAAAACTATCACAACAGCCACAAATATGAGTGTGGAAAGTGCGTTGATTTCGGGGGATACTTTTCTTCTTGTCATGGAGTATATTGTGATGGGGAGTGTCTGAGAAGTTGAACCGCTTGTGAAATAGCTTACAACAAAATCGTCGAGGGAGTATGTAAAAGCCATAAGGAAACCGCTTACAACACCCGGCATGATTTCAGGAAGTACGACTTTTCTGAAAGCCTTGACGGGACTACAACCCAAGTCCTGAGCAGCTTCAAAGATGTGCGGATTCATCTGATTGAACTTAGGCATAACATTCAGTATTACATATGGGACATCAAAAGTTATATGTGCTATAAGCAACGTTACAAAACCAAATTCAAGGTTCATTCTTGCCGCAAAGAACACGAACAGAAGCATAAGCGATACACCCGTAACAATTTCGGGGTTTATAATGGGCATATTTGTTATATTCATTACGACCGCTTTTGGTACTTTTTTCATGTGGTGTATTCCTATGGCGGCAAGAGTGCCAAGAACGGTCGAGACAATACTTGCTATTACTGCAATTATTGCTGTATTTATAAGGGAGGAAATAATAATCCTGTTATGAAAAAGTCTTTTGTACCAGTCGAGAGTGAAACCGCTGAAAACGCTCCTGCTTTTTGTTTCGTTGAAGGAAAAGACTATCAGTACAAAAATAGGAACATACAGGAAAAGCAGTACAAGTACGAGATATATTTTACCGAGTTTTTTCAATATATAAACCTCCTTTTTACATAAGAACCTGTTCGTCGGGGTCAAACTGATTCATTACTGTCATGATAACAAGTATAATAACCATGAGAACAAGCGAAATAGCAGCCCCCAGGTGTGGATTATAGGCATTGCCGAGGAACTGCATTTCTATAAGGTCGCCTATAAGAAGATTTGAACCGCCTCCGAGCATACGGGAAATAATGAACGTGGAAATAGCAGGAACAAATACCATTGTTATTCCCGAAGTAATTCCTGGCATACTGAGCGGAATGACCACTCTGAAAAGAGTTGAAACGGAACTGCAACCCAAATCCGAAGCAGCCTCAAAAAGTGACTTGTCTATTTTTTCCATTACCGAATAAAGCGGAAGTATCATAAACGGCAGATAATTATAAACCATTCCGAGAACAACAGCCCCCGATGTATTTATGAGTTTTACAGGACCAAGTCCGACCATTCCGAGAATATGGTTTATAATGCCGTTGTTTCCGAGAAGTGTCATCCATGCATATGTACGGAGCAGGAAGTTCATCCACATGGGAAGCATTACAATCATAAGCATAGTACCCTGCTTGTGCTTGTCCATTCTTGACAGTATAAACGCTATCGGGTAAGCTATTACAAGACATATGGCGGTTGCTATAAGTGAAAGCCATATTGAACGTACAAATATATTTGCATACTGTCCGACATCTGAAATATATTTCATGGTAAATTCACCGTTGTCTGATGTAAATGCAAAGTACGCTATCATGAGCAGGGGAACAAGTATGAATACTATCATCCATGCAAGATAAGGAGCAGAAAAATATTTTAGCTTCATTATGTATTATCCTCCGTTTTTTTCATAATATGAATATCGTCGGGGTCAAAAGTCATTCCGATTACAGAACCTACAGGACAGGCTTTTGTTGAATGAATAATCCATTTGTTATCAGCACTGTCAACACACATTTCATAGTGAACGCCCTTGAATACAACTGATTCAACTATTCCTGTAAGTTCAGCGTTTTTTTCGGGTATTATTTTTACATCTTCGGGACGGATTACAACATCAACTGATTCATTCGGTTCAAAACCCTTGTCGACACATCTGAAACGTTTTCCCGTAAATTCAACAATACAATCTTCAGGCATAGAACCGTTTACAATGTTGCTTTCACCTATAAAGTCTGCAACAAAGGCGTTTACAGGTTCATTATATATGTCTGTCGGTGAACCTATCTGCTGAATATATCCGTTGTTCATAACAACTATGCTGTCACTCATTGTAAGGGCTTCTTCCTGGTCGTGAGTGACATAGATAAACGTCAGTTCAAGTTCCTGCTGGATACGGCGTAATTCTATCTGCATTTCCTTTCTCAGTTTTAAATCCAAAGCACCAAGAGGTTCGTCAAGCAGTAAGACTTTCGGGTGATTGACTAACGCACGGGCAATTGCAACACGCTGTTGCTGTCCGCCTGAAAGACGGTTAACGGAACGTTTTTCAAATCCCATTAAATTTACCATTTCAAGCATTTCACATACACGTTTTCTTATTTCCTTTTCGGGAACTTTCTTTACCCTGAGTCCGAAGGCTATATTTTCATATACATTAAGGTGCGGAAAAAGGGCGTATCTCTGAAAAACCGTGTTTACGTTTCTTTTGTGCGGTGGTACTCCGTTTATACGCTGACCGTCAAAAAAAACGTCACCGCTTGTCGGTTCAAGAAATCCTGCTATAATACGGAGGGTAGTTGTTTTTCCACAGCCTGACGGTCCGAGAAAAGTTACAAATTCCTTATCTTTTATATCCAGACTTATATTTTTAAGAATTTTTTCACCGTCCTCAAATTCAACGACAATATCTTTAAGACTTATTATATTTTCCATTTACTTATTCCTTTCGGTAAAAATTTCATATTTGTAATGACCTAAAATATCCCCCGTGGTTTTTTCCCACGGAGGATATATCTGTTATTCTTCTTCGTTTTCGTTGTTTTCAGTCATTGCTTCTTCAAAAGCCTGTTTTCTTTTTTTAGCGGTTATTTCTTCCTTTATTGCCGCAATAAAAGCAATCATGAGATATACTGCAAGTACTCCTGCCTCACCTATGATTAAAGGCATTGTAACATTATCCATAACAATGCTTAATGTTGAACCCATTGAATTGGAAGCGGGAACGAGTATTGTGTAAGCGTTCTGGAATGTAACATTTTCATAGTAGTCATCTGCTGTCAGCTTGATATTTTCTATAAGATTGGAAATCTTGTTGTTTACATCGTCAAGCTGTTTGTCAACCTGTTCAATTTTATCGGGTGAATTTGCAGTGCTTTTCTTAAGTGCTGCAAGTCTTTCACGGTAATAATTTATGTTCTGTTTTGTTGTTGCAAGAGTATTTGTAAGGTCAAGTTTCTGCTGAATCATCATGTCATACTGTTCGGAGTTCTGTGTGGACTGAGTGTCCGTGTTGTCAGTACCGTTTCCGAAAATAATAATCTGGTCTTTTTCATATGCTTTGATTGATTCTTTTACAGATGCAAGTTGGTCTTCTGTAGAGGTTTGGGTTCTTGTAAGCTCATTGATTCTGTATTCATAGTAAGCTATTGACGCATTCTTGTCTTTTGTGAGATTATTTACGTTTATATAAGATGAAACTTTGTCGAGGTCAATTGACTTTACTGTTTCAACTGCTTCATAGAGGTCATCAAAAGTGTAGCCTGTTATAGAGGAGCGGAAACGTGTCATATCATCTGTAGAGAGCTGTTTGACATATTTGCTTAGAGTATCGAGAGAAGTTTTGAGAACTTCAATAGCTTCGGTATAGTCATAGCTTGATATGTCAAGAGCGGTAACAGAGCTTCCGAGTGATTCGTTGTAGCCGTACATATCAAAGAAATAATCTTTGTATTGTTCAAGCATTGTATTGAGAATCTGAACAGCTGTTTTACGGCTGAAAGTAGTTCCGGCATAATTGAAAGTTACTTTGAATTGTGTCGGGAATATCGGTACATCAAGCATTGACTGAGCTGCCTGAAGGTTATTTGAATTGGCATTTTCATAAACATTTTTGTAGGTAAGGATTTTGTTCATAGCGTCAGCAGGCACAAGACCTTCAATGTCAATACTGTTTCTTATGTCATCAAGTTCATCAATAGGGAGATTTAGACTTGTGAGAGCGTTTTCTATAACAACAGGATTTTTGATTGTATCCTTGTTGAAATCCATGCCGTTGGGGTCAAGACCTTTTTCGATTCCCTCATGAGTAAAGCTTACTAAAGCAGTTATAACAGGTTTGCGGTGCATAGTTTTTAGTGTAGTACTTCCGAATACCGCCACAAAAACTATAGCAGCTACAACAATCCATATCAGAAGGTACTTTTTAAGCTTTTTGAATATCATCGGAATGGAAATTAGTATGTCACTTTTGTTATCATCGTCATTTTTAAGCGTAATATTTATATTACGGTTATCTTTAGTGTTCATTTTGTCCTCCGTTTATATAAAGAAATATTTTTTTAGTCGGAAGCAGACAATTGAAAAAAGTCATTTTCCGATTAACACCTATTATAACACTTAAATAGCGTAACGTCAATATTTTTCGGGAATTTCCGATATTTTCAAGCATTTAGCCAAAGCATAACACAAATACATACAAGAATTTTGTCAAAATGTAAAAAACGACTGAATCATTTCATAATAATCAGCCGTTTTTATGTTATATTGTTAAATTTATACTGTATGACCTTTTGATTTGATTACGGCAATTACCTTGTTTACGTATTTATGGCAGGTTTCCTCATCTCCTGCTTCAACCATTACACGCACAACGGGTTCTGTACCGCTTTCACGGACGAGTATTCTTCCCGAATCTCCAAGAGCTTCGGTGGCTTCCTTAACAACTGCCTGAACGTCGCTGTCAGCCTGTGCGGCTGATTTGTCTTTTACACGGACGTTTTCAAGAACCTGCGGATATACCTTGAAGGGTGCAGCAAGTTCACTGAGTTTTTTCTGACTTGACATAATAGCCTGCATTATTTTAAGACTTGTAAGAATACCGTCGCCTGTAGAAGCATATTTTGAGAAGATAATATGACCTGACTGCTCACCGCCAAGACAGCATTCATGCTCTTTCATATATTCATAGACATATTTATCACCGACTGCGGTTTTTGCGTAATTTATTCCTGCCTCGTCGAAAGCCTTGAAAAGTCCGAAATTTGACATGATTGTTGCTACGACGGTATTGTTTACCAGTTTGTCACGGTCTTTCATATACCTGCCGTATATATAAAGTATATGGTCACCTGTTATAATGTTTCCCTTTTCGTCTACGCACAGACATCGGTCAGCATCGCCGTCATAGGCAAATCCTGCATCAAGACCTTTTTCAACGACAAATTTCTGCAAAACTTCAATATGTGTCGAACCTGCATTATCATTTATATTTGTTCCGTTGGGTTCTGCATTTATTACATATGTTGTTGCACCGAGAGCGTCAAATACAGCCTTTGCGATATTCCACGCAGCACCGTTTGCACAGTCAAGACCTATTTTCATACCTCTGAAAGAGTATACGCCGAGTGAGATAAGGTATCCTATATATCGGTTTCTTCCTGCGATATAGTCAACCGAACGACCGATTTTCTCATTTTTTGCATACGGGATTTCATTTATTTCCTGACCGTTGAAAACAAGTTTTCCGTCAAGATAATCTTCAATAAGAGAAGTTACACTGTCCTCCATTTTTTCGCCGTTGCTGTTTATAAGTTTCAGACCGTTATCATAGTAGGGATTATGGCTTGCAGAAATCATGATTCCGCAGTCAAAGCCGTCAACCCTCGATATATATGCAACGGACGGCGTTGTTGTAACATGGAGAAGATAAGCGTCAGCACCTGAAGCGGTAATTCCTCCGACGAGTGAATATTCAAACATATAGCTTGAACGACGTGTATCTTTTCCGATAATTATTCTCGGAGCGGAATCATCTCCGTTTCTTTTTTTTATTTCTCCGTAGTACCAGCCGAGAAAACGTCCTACTTTATAGGCGTGATCGGCGGTAAGATTTTCGTTTGCTGTTCCTCTGAAACCATCAGTACCGAAATATTTTCCCATTACGAAAACTCCTTAAATTATATTTAAATATATTATATTTTATATAAATATTTGCAGAAAATGCTTATAACATA
>CAMWGS010000080.1 GCA_947173865.1 uncultured Ruminococcus sp. | reverse complement strand
TCACCGCTCAGGGCAATCCAATGTGAAGCAATTCCGTTTATGTCTGTAACGGCTATTTCAGCAGGACATTCGGTATATGCACAAAATTCACACTCCATGCACTCCGTCCGTATCTGCTTAAAACATTTCGAGCATTTTTTATCATTCATGCAGTATACTTCAAGCAAAAGATGATTATAAAACATTGTATTTCCGCCTTTCAATGAAAAATAATTCGGCAGAAGATTACTCCTGCCGAATTATATTTACTTAAATCTTCCTGCGAGTTCGGCAAGACCTGCATCAGCAGTACCTTGTCCTACAGCGTTGAACTTCCATTCGTTGTTATGCTTATAGATTTCGCCGAAAATCATAGCCGTACAGCCTGAATAATCATCTGTCAGATTATATCTGCACATTTCATTATTGTTTCTGTTGTCAACAATTCTGATAAACGCATTTTTTATCATTCCGAAATTCTGACTACGCTGTACCGCCTGATAGATATTAACAACAAAAACTATCCTGTCAACATCACAGGGAACTTTTGAGAGGTCAACAACAATCTGCTCGTCGTCTCCTGCACCGACACCTGTAAGGTTATCACCCTTATGTACGACGCTTCCAGAATCATGACGAAGATGTGCATAATATACTATATCCTGCTTGCCGACAAGTTTTCCGTTTGTAAGGAGAAGTGCAGATGCATCACAGTCAATTGCATGCTCTTTTCTTGCAAAAAGTCCTTTTTTCTTCTGTGCCTCGTCCCAGCCAAGTCCGACAATAACACACGAAAGACCGATATTATCCTTTGACAGACTTATTTTCTGTCCTTTCTGTAAACTTACAGACATTTCAAATACCTCAGTTTTTTTATTATTCAACGTCTACACCGTAGCTTGCACAAAGGGCAGCAAGTCCACCCTGATAGCCACTTCCGATAGCGTTGAATTTCCACTCACCGTTATGCTTGTAAAGTTCACCGAATACGGCGGCAGTTTCAATTGAGAAATCTTCTCCGAGGTCGTATCTGAGAATTTCCTCACCTGTTTCCTCATTGTAGATTCTTATGAAAGAGTTGTTAACCTGTCCGAAATTCTGCCTTCTCTGTTCTGCTTCATGAATGGTAACAGTGAAAGCAATTTTTGTGATTTGGGGAGGCATTTTTGAAAGGTCAATTTTAACCTGCTCGTCGTCTCCTGCTCCTGCACCTGTGAGATTGTCACCGCAGTGAGACACAGCACCCGACGGGTGACTGAGATTTCCATAAAAAACGAAATCCTCGGGTTTTGATACCTTTCCTGCATCGGTAAGAAGAAAAGCTGAAGAATCAAGGTCGAAAGCCGCACCTGTATCAAATGCGTTAACGTCCCAGCCAAGACCTACAACTACTTTCTTAAGACCGGGATTATCCTTTGTGAGACTTATTTTCTGTCCCTTGCTTAAACTGACTGGCATATAAAAGACTCCTTTACATTATATTTTAAATAATCAGCCTGCATCTATTCCGTAATAACCGCAAAGTGCAGCAAGTCCGCCCTGAAAACCACTTCCAATAGCGTTGAACTTCCATTCACCGTTATGCTTGTAGAGTTCACCTACAACAACAGCAGTTTCAATTGAGAAATCTTCTCCGAGGTCATATCTGATAAGTTCTTCATTTGTATCGTTGTTTACAATTCTTATGAAAGCGTTTGAAACCTGACCGAAATTCTGTCGTCTGTTGTCAGCGTCGTAAATCGTTACAGTGAAAGCAATTTTTTCTATATTGGACGGAATTCCCGAAAGATTGATTTTAATCTGTTCGTCGTCGCCCTCGCCCTCACCTGTAAGGTTATCGCCCATATGTTCAACCGCACCTGAAGAATGTTTCAGATTGCTGTAAAAAATAAACTCGTTGTCTGTCGGACATTTACCGTTGCTTCCGAGAAGAAAGGCTGCTGCATCAAGGTCGAAAGCCGCTCCCGAATCAAAAACATTAACGTCCCAGCCAAGACCTACCATAATGTTTTTAAGACCCGGATTACTTTTTGTCAGGTCAATTTTCTGACCTTTTGATAAATTAATAGGCATAATTTACTAACCTCCGTAAAATAGATTTTATTTTCTTGAATCAGGCATACTGTATCTTTTGTTGAAATCCTGCTTTATAGCCTGAAGTTTAATCTGGTCTTCCCTACGCTGTTTACGTGCGTCGTCCTGAATCTGACGTGTTTCGTCGATACCATTCATAATAGTCTGCCATGACTTTTCAAGAGTTTCAATCTTTATAGAACTGCCTGAAGCCATTCTTGCTATCATCTTGGACTGCTCAACAGTATTATGTGCATTTTTTATAAGCATCTCATTTGTCTTTTCGTCAAGAGCAGAAATAGCGTCTGCCTGAATTTTCTGACGTTTAAGCATCATAGCCTGAGCAAGTGCCTGTTTGAATACAGGGAGAGTAACAATAAATGCAGAGTTGATTTTTCTGACAAGGTTCATATTACTGAAAGCCATCATCTTTATCATAGGAACTGACTGCATTGCAATACTTTCAGCTGTTCTCAAATCCTGAGTTCTCTGTTCAAGCATCATAAGAGCCTGTTCGAGATTCTGAATTTCAAACTGTATGGAGGTATCTCCGGTTGATGCCATATCCTGTCTGCGTTGTTCAAGATAAGCCTCAATCTCACGACAGCCCTGCTCTCCTGCGAGAATATACTTTACAAGCTTGTGATAATATTCAACGTTTGCATTGAACATCTGGTCAAGCTTTTTGTTTGCCTGTTTTATTTCGTCCTCATACTTTCTTAGCTGGACATAAATCTTGTCAACTTCGTCACCCATAGTGTGATACTTGGCAAGAATCTTGTCAAGCTGTTTTTTGGCGTTGCCGAACATCTTCTTAAAAAGTCCGGGATTTTCCTTGATTTCATCAATATCGAACTTTTCCATAATCTTGCCGAGAGCAACAAGCATCTGTCCTGAATCGTCAATCTGACTCATACTCATGCTGTTAAGTACAACATCGGAAGCCTTTGATATTTCGTCTGCTGCGTCAGCACCGAACGAAACAATAGTTGTAAGGTCATCAATTACAATTTCACTGGCGAGTGCGTCAACTTCGGGTGAACCGACAAGCTCGTTGTTCATCTGTTTTCTGTCCGCAACAATATCATACTGCTCGACAACCTCAATTTCAGTTGCGTTTACTGCTTCTGCTGTCTGTGTTGCACTTACGTCGTTGTTCTGTGGTTTTGCTCTTGAAAGGTCAATTCCCATTTCTAAACACCTCTTCTGAATAATTTTTTGTGCCATGGCTGGCGTGAACCTGCTGAAATTTTTGAAAAATCCGGTATTTTCAAATCATACATATATTCGCCCATCTGATGCTCGCTTATTATCGGCATACTGTAATAATTTTCAACATTGCAATATCCCGTAGGTATCATGAAAAGCACGTCAAATCCCGACAGGCTGAGAAACTCCAAAGTAATTGCATCATTCTGAGTTATTGCACTGTCACCCGTATTTATATATATGACTTTAGGATTTTTCTTTGTAAAATCAAAATTCTGTATTCTTCTTACAATGTCTTTATCAAGATTAAGCACAGAAGATATTATTGCATATTCCATGCCGTTTTCAAATGTACCTTTTATTATTCTGCTCTCAATCAGCAACTGAAGTTTGTCAAGAATATAGTCCTGTAATTCACTTCTGAGAATCTTGTACTGATAGCAGGAATGGGTTTTTATGGTGTTTCTTTGCAGAACACCGTTTTTAAAAAACAACTGTGCATACTGTGCTACAGGGTTATGCTCCACACGTACAGGTGAATGAGGATTAACAGGTGGTTTTTTATATCCGTTTATAACAATAGTATCTTCTGTTATAAGACGTTTCACATACTGCCAGTAAGCTTTTACATTGCCGTCTTTTACTCCCGAAACCTTTGAAAAGAAAACGGGTATTCTGACTTCGTCGTTTTCAGTTGCGAAATTCGGACGATATTTAAGCTCCTGATTCCACATGAGTTCTATTTCCTCAAACATAGTATCAAGTACTATTGCGGACGCCTTTGAATACTGATGATTTCTGTAAAGTCCCGTATCCTGATACATAAGAGTATCAAGTTCGCGCTCCGCATGATATGCCACTGTTCCCGCACGCATTGCAACACCGTCGGGGAACGTACTTATATCAAGTGATGAATCATAGGAAAATTCCCTTAAATTTGTGTCATTCAAAGCACATTTATGCTGACAGCTCGGATTAAGTATAAGAACATCGGAAGGAAGTCTTGAAAGAAGTGAAAGAAATAAAGAGTCATTCTCATTTTTACAGTAGCCGAAAAGTACAAAACAAGCTGTATCATTCTTTTTCCAATCGGCAAAAAGTGAATTTTCCCACCTTTTCAGCCAGCACAGAACGTAAACGCACATATTGACAAATTTATTTATTGTCATGCCCGATTCTTTTGACTTTTCAATCATAAGCGTTGCAAATTCATAACGTATAATCTGTTGCAGTCTGTTGTCACAGGCAAAATTTATATTTTTTGAAAGTTCCGCAACTGCTGTCTGCGGGTTACTGTAGTTACCTCTTTTTATTTCTGAAAGTTCTTCATATGAAGGTGCAGAAATTTCACCGTCAGCTATTACAAGCTTTCGTTTCTGTGAATTTATTTCCGACTTGAAAGAAATAAGTTCATTTACATAGTCTGCCCTGTTATATACGCCGTTAATCCTGTAAAAAATATTATATATACTTCCCGACTGATTTCCTCTTTTCTCTAAAGGAATAAGAACGTCCTCAAGTCCGTCGCCTCTTGCCCAGCTGTTTGTAACTATTTTATAAGTCGGTTTCTGTCCGAATACTCTTTCGGCGTGCATTTTGTCGGCTATTTCCTGTTGCATCTGTTTCAGTGAAAAATCAGACGGAAAAGCCTGCCCTGTTTCTTCATATGCAAATGAAAGTGCTGAATTCGGGTCAGCTTTGAGATAACCGCTGTCACCGTCGGTCTGAACAAGAACAACATCACAGCCTGCCTTTGAAAGTATTGAAATAAGCATAAGTTCGTAAATATTTACAGTTCCGCTATATAATATCTTCGGGACATTGTTTTCACCGAGCTTATTTGTAATTCTTTCAAACCTGTAATAAAGCCAGCACATGAATTTGATGTAGGCATTTTTCAGGATATTTTCATTTTTACCCTGTGAAGCGAGATGTGAAAGAGTATCATAAACAGCACCTGCCACAACAATTCTCTGAGTGTCGTTCATTCTTGGAAGCCATTTTTTCAGACTGACTATAAAAAACGGTTTGTTCATGCTGAAGCCGTCGCCCATAGTTTCATAATAATACGAAAGATTATTTTGGTCAGCATTTGGAATACGTCCATCAATTACTACGCCGTTTTTTCTTGCTTCTTCATAATACCTGCAAAGAAATTCTTTTATGCTGTCACTGTAGGAATTTATCCTGTAAAAAAATACATTGTTTCCGTTTCTCTGACTTAAACTTAAAAAATAGTCATCAAGAGAATTAAGCTTAATATGCTGAAACAATTTTCATATCACCTCTTGATTTTATTTTCGGCGAAACCAAAGACTGAACCGACAAGTCCGCCGATTATATGTGTCAATTCAGAAATGTTGTTTTTCTCAAATACACCGCTGTAAATCTGCTGTCCGATATATATAACCGCAACCAGTATGAAAGTAACAGGAATTTTTCCATTCTGAAAACTTGTGAACGAAGAAAGGAGGATAAAGGCAAAAACAATTCCGCTTGCTCCTAAAAGCTGAACATATGGGAAAAATATAAAATTTATGAGTCCTGTCACAAGGGCGGTAACTGCTATAATCATAATCATATCTGTTTTGCCGTACTTTTCTTCAAGCAGAGGCCCTATAATAAGAATATACATTATATTATTCATAAAGTGACTCCACGAAGCGTGTCCGAACACATGACCGAAAAATCTGATATATGTCAGAGGATTAAGCAGTGACGAACGGTAAACACTGAAAACCATATGATTACTTGCCCCGTGTGTAAGAATACTCAGCAGAAGCGAGACAAAACATATTGCTGTAAATCCCAGTATAACGGGGGAATTGAAAGATATTTTATTTTTTAACTTATGCGGATTATTTTTACTCATTGTTCATTCCTCAGTAATTTTTCCGATTGACCATATTTTTATAAATAATCCTCTCTGATTGGAGTAAATACATCGATTACTTCGCCACCTTCAATGACTTCAAAAGAATGAGGTACATTTTCAGGAATCGCATAGCTATCTCCTGCCTTTAATTCATATTCCTGTCCGTCAACAGTCATACGATATCTGCCTGAAATTACATATCCGCTCTGCTCATTCGGATGCTGATGCAGTGTAGCACAATTCCCTTCAACATAATTCATTTTGCAAACAATAGATTTATCTCCGACTGCCATTGAATCAAGAGAAACACCCTTAAATATTCTTTTCTTTGCTTCTTCTTTTTTCGTTATCATTGCAAATAACTCCTTTTAGTCTGAATAATCAATTAATTTTTGTTTTATTGTATGGCACAACATATTCATATCGCCTTGAAACCCATAAATAAAATTAATTATAGTATAACACACTTTTTACATTATTGTCAAGTATATACAAGAAAATTAATATATTGTTTATTATTCAAGCAACTGTAATAATATATCCTTGATAACATTGTTGTCACTTGTGTCTGTTCCCGAAAGATTAACGATATACGAAAACGGTGATACACGCTTGTTCATGCTCTCCGAAACATCGTGAAGATTTGAAATTCTGTTGTTTCCTGCCTCTTTTCCACAGAGAATAACCATTCCTTCAACAGAGTCGCATTCATCAAGAGTACTTATCGAGAACAGATATTTATAAACCAGTTCAAGAAGTCTGTCGTTTTCAACAGTCTGTGCATAACTGAATTTAGCGTCTATAATTACATACTTTGAAATACCGTCCCTGCTCACTTTAATAAGATAGTCGGGAGTATAAGTATTACCCGTACTGCTTCCTATGCTTGCATATCTGTTTCTGTAAAGCATAATGTTATTAGGTCTCGGCGTTGAAATCTTACCGTATATTACAGGCTGAAAATAGACTGTTATTTCACAGCCGTCGTTATTGCGGAAAACAAAAGTATTATTATAGCGTGTGTTTGAATAAAGCTTTGTTTCTGCATACGGAAATCTTTTTGTCTTTTCTTCAATAAGAACACACTGCATTTCTTCCTGAATAGTTGCAAGAAGTTTTATCAGACAGTAATATTCATAAATCTTGCTTGTTGAAATAAAGCTAAGAAGAAGCTGACTCTTTGAAAAATCATGTCCGCCGTAATAAAACCATTCGCATATTTTGGCGTAAACTGCCCTGTATGGCATGACAAGACGGAAAGTATCGGTATATTTAGGCGGATAATCTATATATATATCATCTGCTTCAAGAATTTTCTTATAATCAAAGTAAAGCATCTGAAATCTTTCAATATATCCGTCAATTCTTGTAATGTATTCATTTACCGACTTCCTGCTGAGACGGTATATATATATTTTTGATTCAATATACTTGTCCCTTCTTACAACATTGCTGTAAGTGGGAGCTTCCAATATATCTTCCCTTGCCTGTTCAAGTGCTGAAATTACAGTTGACAAAAAACCTGTCATAACACGGTTTTCGTATATGTTGCGTGTATATGAAGTACTTGAAATGAGAGTGTTTCTCGGCTGAAAATGTCTTTTGCTGTAAGTTATTCCCGTGTTGTAATCAACGCCGTAAAGTTCTTCGGGATGGGAAGCAATATACTGAATTGTTTTCGGTGAAACGGAACTGAGCCTGTGAAACGCACCTACCGATTCTTCCGATACAATATTAGTCTTTGGAGAATTCATGAAATACGGATAAAACTGCTCATATACAGCTATTATTTCGTCAAGAACATCAAATTTGTCGTTTATTGTAACGTTCTTCTTTTTACGGCTTACAACAGAGTTCATATAGTTTTCATAAAGATATGATTCACCTTTTTCATATATATAGTCAATCATCTGCATGACGTTCCTGTTAAGGCTGTTGTCGGTAACCATAATGGAAATGCTGTCGGAAACATATGCCCTGCCCGAAACGATGACTTTTATCTGAACCACTCCGAAACATTGCAGGAAAGGCTTTTCATTTTCCTCACTGAAAAAATATGCATTTCTGTGACCCGAACCACGTTTTATCTCTGCTGTTTCGTCGTTTATATAAAATTCGGAAACATACTCCTGATTGTCAGGCACGGAAAACGTATATTTATCATCATTGTATATATATATAC
>CAMWGS010000079.1 GCA_947173865.1 uncultured Ruminococcus sp. | reverse complement strand
AAGAATTAAAGCTGCTCCGGTTTCGGACATGGTAACGGGCATATTTGAATGTCGGCCGTTAACATTCCAAAAAATAACGTCTGGAAGTTTATACCCGTAATTCTCATATTTTTTTTTCATTGCATCAAAAAGGGGAATATTGTTTCCACCCTCTATACAAATATCAAATTCCATATCTGATATTATATATATCTTTGACGGCATTTCTTCCTGAGGAAGTCTGTTTTTAACCGCTGTACTGAGAATAAGACTGAAAACGGCTTCCAGATTTGTATTTGCCACCTCATTGAAATGACGACAGTAATTTACTTTTTCAAATATATCCCTGCCCTTGATTTCAACAAGTCTTGGTGTTCGTGAAAATGTAATAAAGTGATTTGTAAATTCACCTTTATTGTGTTCTGCAAAATAGATTCCGAGGGAAAGAGCGACATCTATCGGTCGTACATCACAATAACCCCATGTCATAGAACCTGAGCCGTCTATAACTGCAATGGCATTTTCGTTATTATCCGCATAAACGGGGAGACTGTTCCATGTTGTGTCAAGGGACATTTTTTCGTCATCTGTTTTTCTACCCTCACAACGTCTTACAATCTCGTACGGATAAAGAACCGATGTATTAAGTTTTGCATTACCTTTCTGTACAGACTGAAGGTAATTTGTATATCGTGTGTTATCATTTCTTATAAATGCTTTTCTGTATTTGAACATTGCACACGACGGCTGTTTTGAATAGTCAAAAGTATAGTCTGAAACTCTCAGGCGGTTTTCTATTATATCTGTATATTTTCTCAGTGCCGAAAGAGTTTGTCTGTACTTTTTCTCACTCATATTCAAAAATTTCGCCATAGTCTTTCCAAGTGCCTTTGTTTCTGACGATGAAGCGTTGACGGACGGAAGCCACTTTGCAAGAAGTGAAACAGGTTCATTCTTTTGCATGGCATTTATGTCTGTATTGAATTGTTTCTGTATTTCTGAAACAGCTTCTTTTTCACATTTAGTGCCGAGAAGTATGAAAAGGTCGTCAAAACGTCCGTATTCAGCAAAAAACGGTATATTTCTTTTTACTGCATCAGGTGCAAATATTGAAAGAGTTTTCATAGCTGTCCTGAAAAATCTTCTTTCACCAAGACCGCCTCTTGCATCTCGTGCATAAAAAATGATTTTCATTGTTGTTGACGGATTTTCAGTATAAGACTCAATGACTGCCCGTGCAATTTGTTTTTCTTCTGAGTTACGCATTGCACCTGCTCCAAAAAATAGGTCAAGACAACACGAACCCGCTGAGCTGTGAGTTAAAGCACCGTTTTCGGTGTAGGTGAGGTTTGTTTCCTTTTTTAAAAAATTCAGCATATGTAAATACCTCTTTTCTGTTCACGGCTTATATATATTATCATATATATAAAATTGCTGTTAAAGCCGTTCCCTTTTTTGATTGACAAGGCACATTAAATCACGTTATCATATTAACAGTATGAGCGTTTTTTTATTACTGTAAGTGCCTTTAGTCACGGTACAAAATGATTTTTTTCAGAAATCTTGAATTTTGCTGTATGTACCGTTAATGTAAGTGTCATGGTTCTGTCTTTATCAAAGTGCCTGCAAGCTATAAGCTTCGGCGTTCTCTGTCCCTTAAAAGAAAAACTGCTGTCTGAACCATTCGGCTTTTTTCACGGCTCTTTATAGACTACGGCGTTTACTTAATTAAAAGCAACCTTCCGTCTGGATAGTTCTATAATATTATTGCTGTCAGAGCCGTTCTGCTTGGTATGTATAAAGTATATCACATATTTCCAAAATAATCATATAAAAAAATCTGCGAACTTATAATATACTACTTGAAACATCTGTAATTTTCTGTTATTATTATAAGTAAGAAAAGGAAGGAAGTGCAGAAATGAGTGGTTTTTCAGAACTTATAAAGAACTACGACAAGACAAGGGATTACATACGTGACTTTTTTATATATGGCTTTAAAGTCAGGAACGATTTCGACCGTAAAAGTCTGCGTACATACGACGACGAAAAAAGACGAATTGAAAGCTGGTTCGGTGAATATGTAAAATATGACCGTTCTGAAAGAGGACAGAAAGTGTCAATCACCGTTGACAGCGGAAGTATTTCCGAAAATCCGCTTTATCAGGCGTACCGCTCGAAAAGTTTCACAGACAATGATATAAAACTGCATTTCTTTATTATTGATGTACTGCATAACGGTGAAAATCTTACTCTTAAAGAAATAGTTGAATATATTGATACAAATTACAATGAAATATTTGACGTTCAGACTATAAGAAACAAGCTGAAAGAGTATGTAAAAGAGGGAATTATTATTACCGAGAAAAAAGGTAAAACCGCTTATTTCCGATTGTCGACAGACGGGGTAAACGAATTTTTATATAATTACGAAGGTCTGAGTGATGCAGTGAAATTTTTTTCTGAAACTCAGGAATTCGGAATTGTAGGAAATAGTGTTCTTGAGTCCGCACGGTTGAAAAATGACCTCTTTGTAATGAAACATAATTATATTGTACACACTCTTGAGGACATAATTATTCCTGAGATAATCAGTGCGATTGAACAGAAAAAATATATTGCACTGATTTCGTTCAAGGTCAATAAAGCAAACAATATGGGTTATATAGTTCCGATGAAGATTTTTTCTTCCTTACAGACAGGCAGACGCTATATTGTTGGATATATTCCTGTTATTAATTGTTTTCATTCTTTTCGTCTTGACTTTATCAGAACCGTCAGGACAGGGGATATATGTGAAGAATATGACAGAATATATGAAAAATTTTCTCAGGATTTAAATTACTGTTTCGGCGTTTCGTTTGGTTCGGGGAAAATCGAAACAACAGTAATTACTTTCTGTATTGATGAAAAATACGAAAAATTTATTGTTGACCGACTGAAACGTGAAAAAAGAAACGGTGTTCTTGAAAAAATCGGTGACAATTTATTCCATCTTACTGTGAAAGCATTTGATTCATATGCAGTCATGCAGTGGGTTAAAAGTTTTACAGGCAGGATTATTTCCATAACGGGAGACAATAAACAAGCAATAAAACGATTTTACAGTGATATAAATAAAATGTACAATATGTATGGAGGTAGAGAAAAATGAATATATTTCATGAGATATACAGTACATATTTCCGTATTGCGTCTGAAATTCTGAAACTTCCGAACATAACCGAAAAAGATATAAATAAAATTATTGAAACATACGGTTTTCGTAATTCAATGCTTTTTCTTCCTCAGAAATTTCTTCTTCAGAATGACGGATCTGACTGGGGACTTCTGAAAAGAAGCAGTGACGGTAAATTAGTGAAAGTCATAAAAAACAAACCCATTGAAATACTTACGGAAATTCAGAAACGCTGGCTTAAATCAAAGCTTGATAACCCTAAAATAAAACTGTTTATTGAAAACGACACTCTTGTTTCACTGAAAAAACGTCTTGAAGATGTAACCCCTTTCTACAGCAGTGAGCATTTCAGGTATACAGACCAGTTCAGTGACGGTGATGATTTCAGTGACGAACTATATCAGGAAAATTTCCGAAAAATTTTAAAGGCGGTTAAAAGTCACGAAATACTTGAAATAACGTTTTTCAGCGGAAACGGTAAAAAAATCAGTGGAAAATATATTCCGCTTAAAATACAGTATTCAGCCAAAAACGACCGTTTTAGACTATTTTGTTTTTCATTGAAAGACGGTGAATTATTTCACAGCGGAGTTATTAACATAGGCAGAGTTGAACAGGTTCGGAATACTTCTGAACACTACGAAAAAAATATTTCAACAGACGACTATTTCCGAAAAAGAAAATGCAAAGAACCCGTTACGGTATGCATATCAGACGAACGGAACGCAACAGAACGCTTTTTTATGGAGTTTGCACCTTATGAAAAAAATACATTGTCGAATTCAGATGACGGAAAATGTATTGTAAAAATATGGTACGATTATCAGGAAGAAACCGAGTTGCTTATACGCCTGCTCAGTTTTGGTCCTGTAATTGAGATTCTTGAACCGCCTGAATTTCGTCGTCAGGCAAAGGAACGTATTACAAGGCAATATGATTTGTTAAACAAAAACCGCCGACAATAAGCCGACGGTTTTTTATTTGAGAAAAAATTTCACCATTATAACTGAATGACTTCAATTCACATGAATTTCTTAACGGTGATTTCCATTTTTATCATAGTCTTCACGATTATAACCTTCCAAATCATAACCTTCTTCTTTTGATTTCCTCACACATAGTCTTTAATTCCTTTCTGTAATTTTTCTTGCTTCGATATAGAAACGTTTATCTTCGGCGTGTCCCATTGAGAAAGTTTTTCTTGGTAACGCACCATCTTTGATAACGGTCGGGAAAAGCTGTGATTTGTCCATATCAGGAAGTATAAAGGCAATTCCGCTGTGCTTTTCGGCAAGGTTCTTAACGGTGTCAGTACCGTGAATATAGTCGATTTTACCGCCGTTTTCCTTTATATATCCGTCAAGGAAGTTCTGGAAAGAACCTACCGACAAATTTGACGACTTTTTATTTATATACAGTTTCTTTTCCGTACCGTTGCAGAAAATTATTACATACTGGTCTGATTCTGCACTTTCCGAAAGTTCAAGAGCATCTGTAAGTTCTGAAATAAGTTTATCGCAGTCCACATCACAAACAAGTCGGTGGATTGCTTCAAATTTGAGTGCATCGCTGTGCAGGTTGACAATTTCGGCAAGTGCATAACGTGCAGGGTGGTCTGAAAAATCTTTATCGGGATTTGCCTTTTTCAGCTGTTCATAAAACGCCTTTGCTGTGGCAAGGGAGTGATTTCCGTCTCCCATAGCGTAGAGAAGTACGGAAGTATTCTCAAGGTTATATTTCTTACAGAATTTTTCAGGGTCGGCAAGTTCACAAAGTGCGGAATTTATTTTTTCCTGTGTTTCACTGTCAACAAGATAACCCTTTATACTTCCGCCGTTCTGCATTAATTCAAAGTCATAAAGTTTCTGCATATTCTTGTTTGAAAGAGGTTCGATAACTGTGTTGTCGGGGTCGTCAATCAGAATCATGATGTGCGGAAGTTCAAGGTCTGCATTTTGACGCACTTTGATACGTGGAGGAATTCGCTCTATAACGGTAGCTTCTGTTGCACGTACTTCTGAAGTACTGCCCTTTGAAAAATCGTATTTTTCGAGGTCTATAGCTCCGACAATTCCCTGACGGAGTATGCCGTTTCCCTGTATTCTCTCAACGTAGACCATAGCGTTTTTATATTCTTCAAAAACACCGTCTGAAAGATATTTTTCCATAGCCGTATGGATATTGTCAATTCTTTCGGCAACATTGTCGTTTTCAAGGTAAAGCTCGGGAAGTATGAGATTAAGTGATGACGGAGCGTCACCTACTGTTTTATACACCTCGTCCCAGTATTCAGGCTCACTTGTATACTGGTCACAGGCAATAACCGACCATTTGTACATATCCTCGTTTTTCGGAATAAGAATGTCCGCATTGTGAAAAGCTGTAGTATTCATATTTTTCTCCTTGATAAAATTTTTTAGTTCCTGATTCAGACGTGAAACGGGAAGCCCTACAACGTTGAAATAGTCGCCGTTGATTTTCTCTACAAGCAGAGACCCTTTGCCCTGTATACCGTAACCGCCTGCCTTGTCGAACGGTTCACCCGTGGATATATACCATTCAATGTCATCTGCGGAAAGTTTTCTGAAAGTTACTTCCGTTATCTCAGAAAATACAAACCTGCTCCGGTTATCTGCTATCATGCAGGAAGTCACTACTTTGTGTGTTTTACCTGAAAGCATTTCAAGATACTCACGGCACTGATTACTGTTTTTCGGCTTTCCTAAAATCCTGTCATCAATTATTACTGTTGTATCACAGCCTATTACAATATCGTACGGAAATTTTTCAAGTGCTGACTGTGCTTTTACTTCCGCAAGATATTCGGAAGCCCCAAGAGGCTTTACATCTGACGGAAGTGTTTCGTCAGCGTTCGTTGAAATTGCTGTGAAATCTTCTGTTATAAACCGCATGAGTTCACGTCGTCTTGGTGAAGCAGATGCAAGTATTGTCTTCATTTTATATCACGTCCTTTTCTCTAATAATTCTATCACATACTTATTATGATGTCAAGAAATTAATGTAAAATATTACCCACACAAAAATTTACTGAAAATTCATGAAAAAATTTACAGAAGTACTTGCAAAATAAATCAGAATAGTGTAAAATAGTAGTGTAGGTTGTTAATTAAATAACAGCCGTTTATATGTATACTATAACGAAAGGATGTCATACCAATGGCAGGATTAAACAAAGTTACTGTAGAAGACATTAATGTCACAGGCAGAAAAGTACTCGTAAGAGTAGATTTCAACGTACCGCTCAAGGACGGTGTTATCACTAACGATAACAGAATTCAGGCAGCTCTCCCCACAATCAATAAGCTTGTTGAAAACGGTGCAAAGGTTGTTCTTTGCTCACACCTCGGCAAGCCGAAGAATGGTCCTGAAGCTAAGTTCTCACTCGCTCCCGCTGCTGTAAGACTCGGAGAACTCGTAAACACAAAGGTTGTTTTCGCTGCTGACGATACAGTAGTAGGCGACAATGCAAAGAAAGCTGTAGCTGAAATGAACAACGGTGAAATCGTAGTTCTTGAAAATACAAGATTCCGTGGTGCAGAAGAAACAAAGAACGGCGAAGATTTCTCAAAGGAACTCGCTGACCTCGTTGACGGTGAAGTTTTTGTTATGGACGCTTTCGGTTCTGCTCACAGAGCTCACGCTTCAACAGCAGGCGTTACAAAGTTCGTAAAGGAAACTGCTGTAGGTTACCTCATGCAGAAGGAAATTCAGTACCTCGGAAATGCCGTTGAAGTTCCCGAAAGACCTTTTGTTGCTATTCTCGGTGGTGCTAAGGTTGCAGACAAGCTCAATGTTATTTCAAACCTCCTCGAAAAATGCGACACCCTCATTATCGGCGGCGGTATGGCTTACACATTCATAAAGGCTAACGGCGGTTCAATCGGTACTTCACTCGTTGACGACGAAAAGCTTGACTACTGCAAGGAAATGCTCGCTAAGGCTGAATCCCTCGGAAAGAAGATTCTTCTCCCCGTTGATACTTCTGTAGCTTCTACTTTCCCGAATCCTATCGACGCAGAAATTGCTATCGAAAACGTTGATTCCGACAAGATTCCTGCTGACAAGATGGGTCTCGATATCGGCACTAAGACACAGGAAATCTTTGCTGAGGCTGTAAAGACTGCAAAGACTGTTGTTTGGAATGGTCCTATGGGTGTATTTGAAAACCCCGTTCTTGCTAAGGGTACTATTGCAGTTGCCAAGGCACTTGCTGAAACAGATGCTACTACTATTATCGGTGGTGGTGACTCCGCAGCAGCAGTTATGCAGCTCGGTTTTGCTGATAAGATGAGCCACATCTCAACAGGTGGCGGTGCTTCCCTCGAATACCTCGAAGGAAAGGTACTCCCCGGTGTTGCTGCAATCGCTGAAAAGTAATTAAATACTAAATAAGGGCGGGTAGAAATATTCGCCCTTATATGCAATAAGGTTTAAATATGCACTGTTCAGGAACATAATGATATTCTATTTAATTAAATGAGGTGTTAATTATGAACATGGCTTTACTTGGTGTGGACTTTTCGTCTGTTACATATCCTGTACCTGTAACTGTTTTATTGGTAGCAATTTTTATTGTATTTCATAAAATGTCACGCAGAATATACGAACAGTGCCGTATGATTGAAGCTTTCAATCTGTCAAGTGAATATTACGGACGAACAACCGCAACAGTAAAGGCAAGAAACATAATTACAAGAATGTCATTAATCAGCTATAATGTGAACGGACAGGAATTTTCCTTAAAGGTACACCATTATTTAAAGTCGGACAGTACAGACATTATTTATCCCAAAGACAAACCCCAAAAGGCTATTCTGTATGATTATAAAATTGTTCACCGAACAATGAAAATATTTCGTATTTTGTCATTGACAGCCTTAACAACCATGCTTATACCTGTTTTGTTAATAATATGCTTCTGTATATATGTCAGCATAAATGGTTTGGGTTGTGATGACTTATCATCATATTCGGCTTACCTGAAAATAATGAGGTATTAATATTATGACTTTATTTTCCGTTAACCCGTCACTGTTGCTGTTTTCTCAATTCATCTTCTATTTTTATTTCTGTTTTTGTGTTCGGCTTCGGACAATTATTTATCGTTTTCTGCCTTTATGAAATCTCAATGTCCGACCTGAATTTTTGAAATTATTATTCACTGAGGTGCATATATGAAAC
>CAMWGS010000078.1 GCA_947173865.1 uncultured Ruminococcus sp. | reverse complement strand
ATATTATATTTACTCAGGGTGAAAAAATCTCACAGTATCTGCATCATAAATGATTAAAACAGCGTTTCATACTCAACCATTCTGTAACGGTATTTCATTATGAAATCAGACGCATAATAAACAAAATTTCCGTCAAATAAGACAAATAACCGTTTTTTTCCACGAAATTAGATTTAAAACCTACTGATTCGATTGACTGTAATGAAAAATTATGGTAAAATTTCTTCTGCGGTCTTGAATTTAAAAAATCAGGAGGTTAATTTATGTTGAAAAAAGGAATTGCAGTTCTTGCGTCGGCAGTAATCGGACTTGGTACATTTGCGTATTTGGACTATAAAAAAACACCGTCTGTTCAGACTTACGCCATAACTCAGGAACAGCAGGACTTTATTGAACAGCTCGGAAGTGCGGCACAGAAAACATATTCCCAGTACGGAATTTTACCGAGTATGACAGTTGCACAGGCTATACTTGAATCAGGCTGGGGAAAAAGTTCGCTCTCTGCACTTTACTATAATTTTTTCGGAATGAAAGCAGACAGTACATATACGGGAGAAAGTGTTGTTTTGCGTACAGGTGAGGAAGTAAACGGTGTTATGATTACCGTCAACGGCACATTCAGGGTGTATCATTCTTTTGAGGAAGGAATAGAAGGATATTATCAGTTCATTACAGGTTATCAGAGATATTCAAATCTTATAGGTGAAACCGATTACAAAGAAGCGTGCCGTAAAATACAGGCGGACGGCTGGGCAACGGCAAGTAATTATGCAGACTATCTTATAAGCCTTATCGAATCCTTCAATCTGACAAGGTTTGACGTTCCTGTTGATGATAATAATTACATAGAAGAAATTTACGGGGATATAAATTCTGACGGAATAGTTTCGCCGGAAGATGCAGAGATAATAAGTGGTTATCTTCTGGGACATTATGAACTGGACGATATACAGCGTGAAAAGTCGGACATGAATTATGACGGTAAAATTGATTCATTTGATTTGACGGCAATAAGAAAACTGATTGTAAACAATTAATAAAAACCTGTAACCGCTTATATACGGTTACAGGCTTTTTTGGTAATATTTTCCCTGCCATGTGTCAAGTTCGGCAAGTCTTTTGTCGATTGCTCCGAGAACCGATATTTTATCTGCACTCCAGAGCGGAGCAACAAGCTTTGATTTGTCGCCGTCACCCGTAATGCGTTCAATGACTGTTTCAGGCGGAAGAATTTCAAGCTGACGGACAATTATATCAATATATTCATCTTTTGCAAGCATATGTACTTTACCCTGATTATACAGATTTTCAAGCGAAGTTCCGTTTATTACATGGAGCATCTGAAGCTTAACTGCGTCGGGTTTAAGTTCTGCTGTCTGCCGTGAAGTTTCGGTCATCATTTCGGGAGACTCGTCGGGCAGACCGTTTATAATATGCAGACAGGTGCGTATATTTCGTTTTTTAAGTCTGAAATAACCGTCAAGAAATTCTGCGTGAGTACAGCAACGGTTTATTTTTTCAATGGTTTTTTCATGTACGGTCTGCATACCCAGCTCAACGGTAAGAGTTGTTTTTTCACTGAGTTCACTGAGAAGGTCAAGAACGTCGCAGGGCAGACAGTCAGCTCTTGTACCTATTGAAATACCGCATATTTCGGGAAATTCAAGAGCGGAAAAATAGAGTCTGCGGAGAGTTTCCACAGGTGCATAAGTGTTTGTGTTTGCCTGGAAGTACGCAGTTATAGGAACATTTCCGTATTTATTGTATATACGTTTTTTTTCCTTTTCAATCTGCTCTTTGACCGAAATACTTCCGTCTGTAAAATATCCGCTTCCGCCGTCGCAGAAAATGCAACCGCCGATTCCTTTGTTTCCGTCGATATTCGGACAGGTAAAACCGCAGTCGATAACGGCTTTATAAATCTTTTTTCCGAAAACGGTTTTATTGTAATAATTCAGTGTATGATATCTTTTGTTGTCAATTGAAAATATGAACGGGTTGTTTTTCATTCCGCACCTCCGTTATTATTATGTTATCACAGAATGAATAAAATGTCAATGTCGTGAAAATATTTGTAAAAATCAAGAAAATAACGCTTTTTCTATTGACTTTTTTTGTTCAACTGTGTAGAATTATCAGTAGTATATTGTAAAGGAATAATTGTTGTGAAAAGTAATATAATATTAATCGGAATGCCTGGTGTAGGTAAAAGTACTGTAGGCGTAATTCTTGCGAAGATTCTCGGATATAAGTTTATTGATACTGATTTGCTTATTCAGGAAAGTGAAAACCGTCTTTTGCACGAGATAATAAAGTCAGACGGTGTAGACGGATTTATTGAAATTGAAAACAAGGTCAACAGCCTTATAAATACTGAAAAGTCAGTCATTGCAACGGGCGGAAGTGTTGTCTACGGCAGGGAAGCAATGAAGCACCTTTCTGAAATCGGAACTGTTGTTTATCTCAGTCTCGATTACCGCAAACTTAAATATCGTCTTGGAAATATAAAAAACAGGGGCGTTGTCATAAGAAAAGGACAGCGTCTTATTGACCTTTATAATGAACGTACTCCGCTTTATGAAAAGTATGCGGATATTGTAATAGACGAAAACGGTTGTGGAATCGAAAAAACCGTAAGCAGAATTATTGAAAATATAAAATCCGATTTGTGAGATTTTCACAATAAAACACTGTTGAAAGAGTTGAATTGCACAATCTTATTTTTTTAGCCAAAAACTTCTTTGACAAATAAAGCATTTTGTGGTATAATTATTCTAAGTTATATTTTGATTTTTTATAGAGTCCGGTGCCGTTCAGCAGCGATGTATTACTGCTCTGGCTTGCGGATATCGGAAAGGAACTGAAATGTCTGAAACTTCAAAAATTATTGCTGTTACATCAGGAAAAGGCGGAACAGGAAAGTCTACTGTCTGTTCCGGTCTTGGCTATACTCTCGCCAAACAGGGTCACAGAACCCTTATTATTGAACTTGATTTCGGTCTGCGATGTCTTGATATCATGTTTGGTTTGCAGGATAAGATAGAACATGACCTCAGCGATGTCCTCAGCGGAAAAATGTCTGCACTTGATGCCTGCTCAAAAGTACCTATGGCCTCAAATCTGGAGATTCTTTGTGCTCCCAAAACCCTTACGCCTGTTACTGCCGAGCAGATTTATGATATATGCAGTTCGGTTAAGAAATACTATGACTACATAATCATAGATACGGGTGCGGGTATTAATTCCCATGTTTTTGATATCGTTGAACAGGCTAACCTTATTCTTGTCGTTTCCACTCCTGACCAGGTATGCATAAGAGATGCTTCACTTATGTCAGACGAATTCTATAACAGGGGCAACAAGAGACAGCGTCTTATTATAAATAAAGTAAGTAAAAAAGTTATCGGAAATTCACTTGTAAAAAATCTTGACGAGATTATTGATAAGGTAGGCGTACAGCTTATAGGTGTTATTCCCGAAGATTTCAAGCTTACTGTTGCTACCGCAAAGGGAGACCCGATTCCTACAGAGTCAGAAGCACTTCTTGCATTTGATGCAATTTCAAAGAGACTCGGCGGTGATTTTGTTCCGCTTACCATGAAAGGTGCATAATTATTAAAAATATTATTCTGCATTGCAGGGAAAGGATAAAGAAATGAAGATTGCGATTATTGCGCATGACGCAAAAAAAGAACTTATGGTTCAGTTTTGCAGTGCATACTGCGGAATTTTATCGAAGCACACATTAATAGCAACTAATACAACAGGAAAGCAGGTAAGCGAAGCCACCGGACTGCCGATAAAAAAATATCTCAGCGGACAGGGAGGTGCAGAACAGATACTGGCACTTCTTTCATGTAATGAGGTGGACGTTCTTCTGTTTTTCAGAGACCCGATTAATCCGAAGGCTGCGGATGTTCATGACATGAATCTTCTTAGGCTCTGTGATGTTCACAACGTTCCCGTTGCTACAAATATTGCCACCGCAGAAGCCCTTATTCTCGCTCTTGAAAGAGGAGATTTGGACTGGCGAGAGGTCGGTACTCCGAGTATCTGATATTAATTGTCCCTGACGTCAGGGGCAATTTTCATGTTTAGAGAAGTTCCGTCAGTTTAGCTTACATATACATTCGTTTTTTGAAAAAATATATGCAGACTGATGATAATATATAACAGGAAGGAATTGAATTTTATGGCTGTCAATGTTAAACGTCCAAACGGTACAGAAGATATACTCCCGAAAGATGTACACAAATGGCACACTGTTGAAAAAATTGCAAGAGAAACCGCCGAAAGTTTCGGATTTTCTGAAATAAGAATCCCGACTTTTGAAAATACAGAACTTTTTATGCGTTCTGTCGGTGAAACAACCGACGTTGTGCAGAAAGAAATGTATACGGTAACCGCTAAGGAAACCAAGTTCACACTCAGACCCGAGGGAACGGCAGGAACTATCCGTGCCATGCTCCAGAACGGTCTGCTAAATGAGGCACTTCCTCAGCGTGTTTATTATATACTGTCCTGTTTCCGTCACGAACGTCCGCAGGCAGGACGATTAAGGGAATTTCATCAGTTCGGTCTTGAAATGGCAGGGAGTCAGGCACCGTCGGCAGATGCTGAAGTGATTTCGCTTGCAAAGAGTATTCTCGACCGTCTCGGACTGAAAAATATTGAGCTTTATATAAATTCAATAGGCTGTCCGACCTGCCGTGCAAAATACCATGAGGCTCTCAGAAGTTACTTTGAGGCACGCAAGGACGAACTCTGTGAAACTTGTCACGAACGTCTTGAAAAGAATCCCATGAGAATACTTGACTGTAAAAGTCCTGTATGTCAGGAAATCACTAAGGACGCACCTGTTATTCTTGACTACCTCTGTGAAGAATGTGGCGACCACTTTGAAAAGCTTAAAAAATATCTTACAGGTCTTAATATAGATTTCAAGGTGAATCCGAAAATCGTGAGAGGTCTTGACTACTATACAAAGACCGTTTTTGAGTTTGTTACGACTGAAATCGGTGCTCAGGGTACTGTCTGCGGAGGCGGACGTTATGACGGTCTTATTGAACAGCTCGGCGGTCAGAAAGTTCCCGCATTGGGCTTTGCTATGGGTATAGAACGTCTGCTTATTGTTATGGACAAGCAGAACAGTGAATTTCTCACTCCCAGAACGTGCGATGTTTATTTTTCGACAATGGGTGACAACGCTCTTGAAAAGGCTATGCAGATTTCACACGAACTGCGTGAGTTCGGCTATCGTGCGGAATTTGACCTTATGGGACGTGGTATCAAGGCTCAGATGAAGTACGCCAATAAAATGGGTTCGGTGTTCACTGTTGTAATCGGTGACAACGAACTTGAAAACGGCAGTGTCAGAGTCAAGGAAATGGAAACGGGAAATGAAGTCGAAATTGCTCTTGACGATAAATTCAGGGCAAATTTTGAATCACTTTATTTCAATAAAATGATGAACAGTCTTGAAGATGATGAACTGTTGAATAATCTTACAAACGGGGAGAATAAGTAATTATGGCTGACACTATGAAAGGTTTGAAACGTACTCACTACTGCGGAGATGTTACCGAAGTAGGACAGGAAGTAGTAGTAGGCGGATTTGTTGACAGAATAAGAAACAAGGGCGGTGTTATTTTCATCGTTCTCAGGGACAGAACGGGCATTGTTCAGCTTCTTTTCAACGACAAAAGTAATCCTGAGATTTTTGAAAAAGCTGCATCATGTCACAGTGAATATGTTCTTATGGCGAAAGGTAAGGTTGTAGAGCGTGAGAGCAAGAACTACAAAATAAAAACAGGTCTTGTTGAGGTTTTCGTTGACGACCTCAGAATACTCGCAAAGGCTCAGACACCGCCTTTTGAAATCGTAAGCGACTCAAATGTTAATGAAGAACTCCGTCTTAAATATCGTTTTCTTGACCTGCGTCGTGAACCGCTCCAGCGTAATATAATTATGCGTCACGAGATTGCGAAAGTTACAAGAGAGTACTTCTATGAAAACGGATTTATTGAAATTGAAACACCTATGATGATGAAATCAACTCCCGAAGGTGCGAGGGATTACCTCATTCCGTCGAGAGTACATCAGGGGAAATTCTACGCACTTCCGCAGTCACCTCAGATTTACAAGCAGTTACTCATGATTTCGGGATATGACCGCTATATTCAGCTTGCACGCTGTTTCCGTGACGAAGATTTGCGTGCCGACAGACAGCCCGAATTTACTCAGATAGACCTTGAAATGTCATTTGTTGATGCTGAGGACATTCAGGAATGTGTTGAGGGATTTGTTCAGAGGGTTTTCAAAGAGGTAATGAATGTTGATATTCCGACACCTCTGCCACGTCTTACTTTTGCAGACGCTATGAACCGTTACGGCTCTGACAAGCCTGATACACGTTTTGGCTTTGAAATTCAGGATATTTCTGAAACTGTTAAGGACATTGATTTTATCGTATTTCGGAATGCTCTCAGTGACGGCGGTTCTGTGCGTGCCATAAACATAAAGAATGGTGCAGGTACTTACACAAGAAAAGAAATTGATAAGCTTGTTGAACACGCAAAGGGTATAGGTGCAAAGGGGCTTGCATATATACGCTGGGCAGACGAGCCGAACTGTTCGTTTAAAAAATTCCTCAAAGACGGCGAACTTGAAATTATCTGCAATGCGGTAGGTGCTGAAAAGGGTGACCTTGTGCTTATCTGTGCCGACAAAAACAAGACAGTTCTTTCAACTCTCGGTGCAATCCGTCTTATCTGCGGAAAGCGACTTGATGTCATTCCTGATGACAAGTATAATTTCCTTTGGATTACCGAAATGCCGTTCTTTGAACATGACGACGATAATGACACATGGGTTGCCGCACATCATCCGTTCACTATGCCTATGGAAGAATGTATTGAATATCTCGACACCGACCCTGCAAACGTTCGTGCAAAGGCTTGGGATTTGGTTCTTAACGGTACTGAACTTTCAAGTGGTTCTATGCGTATAACTGACTTTGAACTTCAGCAGAGAATGTTTGAGGCTCTTGGCATGACTGACGAGGAAATTCAGGCTAAATTTGGTTTTCTTGTCGATGCTTACCGTTATGCCGCTCCGCCTCATGGTGGTATGGGAATTGGTCTTGACCGTCTCGCAATGATTATGTGCAAGGCTGACAGTCTCCGTGATGTAACGGCATTCCCGAAGGTTCAGAATGCAAGTGAACTCATGTCGGAATGTCCGTCGGTTGTGGACGATGAAAGTCTTTCCGTACTTGGAATTAAAGTTGATGTCGAGGAAGATTAATTGCTAAAAATATTATTTTTATAAAAGTACTTGACAAATGTATTTTTATAGTGTATAATAAACGCATGAATTGAATATGATTTATTTGGGAGCTGTCTGTAGGGATTAGCTCCCTTTATGCTTTGACGGGCATAAAAAGTAATTCGTAGTTGTATAAATTCTGATAAAAAGTGTATAATGTTCAAAGGGGAGCTGTCTGTAGAGATGGCTCTCTTTCTGTTTAAATGAACTTTGGTCACTTTTTTCTGAAAAGCTATTGACAAATGTAATTTTATGTGCTATAATAATGAAACAAAATGACCAATGGTCATTTTAGGAGGTGATACTATGGCATCGGAAGCAGTTAAAAAAATTCTCTCCGTTGAGGCTGATTCGGACAGAAAAAATGCTGACGCACGAAAACGCAGTGAGGATATTATAGTTGAAGCTGAACGTTATTCGGCACTTGCTGTGCAGAAAAAAATCAGTGCAGCCGCAGCAGAATCCGAAAAAATCCGTGAGGAATACAGAAAAAAGTCTGAAATTCATGCTCAGCAAGCTGAAAAGGAATGTCTTGAAAAGATTGAAAATATTAGAACGCAGGCTGAAAAAAACATGAATAATGCGGTCAATGCGGTAATCGGAGAGTTTTTCTGAAAGAATTGCTTATAAGGAGAGTGATGTGAATTGGCGAAACTCAGAATGAAGAAAATTGAACTGATTGCACTTCTGACAGACAGCAAGAAAATTATCGAACTTCTTCAGCGACGGGGTGTTGTTGAAATTTCCCGAAATGATGACGAGGAACTTGACAGTACAAACGTTACCGCAGTAGTGGGGGAGTTTGAAAAATTCCGCAGTACCGTTTCAAATGCGTTGGGTATACTTGACAGGTATGTCCCCGAAAAAACTGCTGTTATTGATATGTTCGGCGGAAAAACAGAAGTTGAAAAGCACGATTTCGGAAGAGGTGCGATACAGTTTGAAAAGATTATGACGGTAGCAAACGAAATTATCAGAAGCAGTAATGAGATTTCGGAAGCTGAAAAAAGTATATCACAGATGAATATAAGATGTGATATTCTGAAACAGTGGATTAACCTTGACGTACCGATGAATTTCAAAGGAACGGCAACTACAACGACTTTTATCGGTTCTGTAC
>CAMWGS010000077.1 GCA_947173865.1 uncultured Ruminococcus sp. | reverse complement strand
TTATTAAACTCTCTGTTCCTTTCCATTATATCACATAATTTCACTTTTTGCAATTGCATTTTTTTATGAATTTTGAATCATTTACAGAAAATACCATATTTTTTTAAATGACAAATTCTGAAAACAACGCATTTAAGGCCAAAATCACGTGACTATAAATTATTATTGCTCGTTTTTGGTCATTCATACAAAGTTTTACACCAAAAATTGTGCATTTTTACTTAAAGAAAAAAATTAACTTTCTCTTGACTTCTGAAGAACTATAAATTCTTCGGCAAGTGCCTCAGCTTCCGCATAAGATGAGAGCTGATAACAGCGTCCACGGAATTTTGCCGAACCATAATAACCGTTCATATACCATGCGGCGTGCTTTCTTGCCTCATGCATTGCAAGTTCTTCTGTTTTTTCACTCATACTTATTATAAGCCTTATATGTTCAAGCATTACACTCATTTTTTCCGAAACCGTCGGAGGAGTGTAGCTCTCACCACTGAAATACGCGTCAATTTCACGGAAAATAAACGGATTTCCGTAACTTCCCCGACCAATCATAACAAGGTCACAGCCTGTTTGCTCGTACATATCAATACACGATTTAAGGTCGGTAACGTCGCCGTTGCTTATTACGGGAATTTTTACGGCATTTTTAACTTCACGGATAATATTCCAGTCGGCTTTACCGCTGTACATCTGATTGCGAGTACGTCCGTGAACCGCAACGGCAGACGCTCCAGAATTTTCAAGTGCCTTTGCCATTTCAACTGCGTTTATATGTTCAGAATCCCAGCCTGAACGTATTTTGACGGTTACAGGAACGTTTTCCGCAGATTTAACAGCCGATTCCGTGATTTCAGACGCAAGCTTTATGTTTTTCATAAGTGCCGAACCTGCTCCCGTATTTACCACTTTCGGAACAGGACACCCCATATTTATATCAATAATGTCGGGTTTGTATTGCAGTACGATTTTAACGGCTTCCGCCATGAAATCGGGTTCACTTCCGAAAAGCTGAACTGCCATCGGACGTTCTTCGTCGGTTACAGTACATAATTCAGCGGTTTTTCTGTCGCTGTAGCATATTCCCTTAGCGGAAACCATTTCGCTTACAAGATAAGATGCACCGTATTTCTTGTACATAAGTCTGTATGCACGGTCTGCAACGCTCGCCATAGGTGCAAGAACAGCCGTTTTTTTAATAGATACATTTCCTATGTTTACATTCATTCTGTCTGCTCATCTTTCTTTCTAAATACAAATAGTTTGCTTATTACATAGTTCGCCACAAAAATAAGTACCTGACTTAAAATTGTAATCAATTTTTGATTCACGTTCAACCAGTCGCAGAACACCACAAATATAGCCCATTCCATAATAAGCGTTGAAACTCGTCCGCCATAGAACGAAAAGAAAGTTTTCCAGAATTCTTCCTTTGTTTTCGTTTCACTCTTGAAAACATATTTTTTATTGGTGAAAAAGGCAAACGTTACCGCCAGTATCCACGATATTACAACGCCTGCCGTATTTTCCCACTTCGGATTGCTGGGAATAACCGCAAATATTATAAACTTTGATACAATCGAAATAATGGTAGTCAGTCCCCCAAAAAGCAGATACATCCATTTTTCTTCATATTTGTAATATATGTCCTGCAACGGTTTAGGCAGAATCGAAACAACAGCATTTATTAATTTTTCCATTTTCAATTCCTTTCTTTTTGTTACCTATATTATAATAACAGCAAATGATTAATTTTTCAAGTCTTTTACGAAATTTTTTATTAAATTAATTTTTATGATATTTGTATGTCGGATATTAACAGAAATTATGCGTATAATAAAGACATAATTTTTATAATGAGGTGAAAAATTGAAACAGCAGGATTACAAAGAAATGACGATTATTCCCGATTTAAAGCTTAATATAAAGAAAATAAAGGAAATTTCCGGTGGTTCTTCAGACGTTCTCATAAACGAGTTTGTGACAGGAAATATAAAATGTGCGTTGTTATGTTGCGAGGGTATGCTTTCCACTTCAACCATAACAGAGCTTGTTCTTGAACCGATTACAAATATTGACACAAAAAAAGATTCACACGAACTTTTTCACTATATTCAGAATTATCTTCTTCTTTCGGTCGACCGTCCCGAAGCAACCAACTATGACTCTCTTTTCAGACTGATAAATTCAGGTTTTGCCGTACTGATAGCTGACGGAATAAACAAGGCTCTTGCTTTCGGTGTACAGGGATATGCGGTGCGGAGTATCTCAGAACCGTCGGGCGAGGGAAATATAATGGGTTCACATGAGGGATTTGTGGAAACAGTCCGTACAAATATGTCCCTTATCAGACGAAGAATAAAAAGTCCCGAGCTTGTTCTCGAATTGTTTGTAAAAGGCGAAAAAAGTAAGACTGATTTATGTCTTTGCTACATGAAAGACCGTGTACCCTCCGAACTTCTTAAAAGAATACACAAGTCACTTGATAATATCCAACTCGAAACCATTCTCACAACAGGATATATAAAGCCTTTCGTTGAAAGCGATAATTTTGAACTTTTCAGCTCTACAGGTACTACAGAACGCCCCGACGTTCTTTGCTCAAAGCTTATTGAGGGACGTGTGGCACTTCTTATCGACGGAGTACCTTTTTCAATAGTAATACCCAAGCTTTTCTGTGAAAGCTTTCAGACACTCGATGATTACTCTTTTCAGCCATACTATTCAACTTTCATACGCTGGATAAAATATGCCGCTTTTCTTATAGCCGTACTTCTTCCGGCAGTGTATGCCGCAATAGTAATATATCACCCCGAACTCCTCAACAGTACACTTCTTATGCTTCTGGTAGAGGCAGAACAGAAAGCACCTCTTTCCATAGTGACAGAATCACTTTTTGTACTGCTGATGTATGAAATTATACGTGAAGCAGGAATACGCCTGCCAAAGCCTGTAGGCGGAGCAGTAAGCATTGTAAGCGGTTTGATTATAGGCGACTCGGCTGTTGATTCGGGACTTATAAGCACTCCCCTGCTCACAATGTCTGCACTTGCTGTAATAAGCGGTTTTGTCGTTCCCGAACTTAACGACACAATAACCATACTTCGTCTGTCGTTTCTTATTGCCGGGGGAATATTCGGACTTTTCGGAATAAGTATTCTCGCCTGTGCAGTACTTGTGAATATCTGTTCTACGGAAGATTACGGCTTTCCATATACTGCTCCTCTGTCACCTTTCAGGTCGGCAGGAATGGACGACACAGCTGTTCGTGCAAGTTTTCCAAAAATGCAGTCACGCAATTTTACAGTTGAAGAATATCATGAATAATTTTTCGGAGGACAAATGGATAAAATAACAAAAAATCAACTTTCCGCCATGCTCCTTATAACAGACGCTTTCACACTTTTCTGTTTCAGAGGGCATATATGTCTTATTACCGCACTCGGTTTTCTTTGCGGAACTGTATTTCAGTTTATAATGTCTTTACCGCTTATAAAACTTTGCAAGGACGGAAATTCAGTCGAAAACAGCGGAAAATTCGTACAGTCAATTTATCTGGTCTATCTTCTTCTGTGGGGCGGTATGCTTTTTTCAATGCTCTGGAACGCTTCAGACGTGATTTACATTCCATACGAAAATTCCAACGGCATATGGGGAAAACTTCTTATAGCAGGGCTTATCGCTCTTGTATGTCTCTATTCATCATCAACAGGAATTAAAGCCGTTTCCCGTTCTGCCGTAATAGCCTCTGCAATAGGTGCAATATGTCTGCTGATAGTAGCGGTCAGTGCGGTTTTCGGCTCGGACTGGGAAAACCTTCTCCGCACAGAAAATTCAGACGGATTCTTCAAAGAAATTTCACGGGGATTTATTTTAAGCGGAGGTCTCGGAAGTTTTGCCGTACTTCTCAGCTTTACAAAGGGAAATACACTTAAAAATGCTCTCTACTACTTTACCAGAAAAATTATACTGACTGCCGTTGTCACTGTTTCGTCGATACTTGTTGCAGGCGGAATAATGAAAATAACGGAATTTCCCGTTGTGACCGCCGCACAGCTTTCACAACCGTTTCCGGTACAGAGAATAGATTCTCTTTTTCTGATAATCTTTGCAGTTTTTGCGATTTTTTCAATAGCCGTACAGAGTCTTACAGCCGCAGGTCTTTTAATGAAAATATTTCCGAAATTCCGACATCTTCGGACAACTTCCGTACTTGTTCTTATGATTGGCTCTGCCTTTCTGTTTTCTGGGGAAAATAATTACAGCATTGTATATGCGGTTGCAATTGCTTTTGTACTGCTTGTTGTTCCGCTGGCTATACTGCTGAAAAGGAGTCTGACAAAATGACAAAAAAAATATTTTTTCTTTCACTTATTATTATGACGGCTTTTTGTTTCTGTAGCTGTGAATCAAACGGGCGTGTCCACGACAAAAACTATCTACGTGCGGTTTCGGTAAGCGGTAATGACGAAAAAACCGTGACGTTCACTTTCTTTACAAAGGACGGCAAATATATAACAACGTCGGGAAAAGATATAGACTCAGCAAAAAAACTTGCCGAACTCCAAACGGGTCGCAAAATCTTCACAGGCTATACGGAAATGATTCTTGTTGACGACCTCAACAGTATTGATACGCTTGAATATATGCTCCACAAATGGAAAGTTTCACCGTCATGCATAGTTGTATATGCAGGTGAGGACGCAGAAGCGATTTTTGCAAACAGTACTGTTGAAAGGCTTTACGGTTCTGTAAAGACTGCCGTTAAACAGGGAAAGTCTCCCGAATGTGATATAATAACTGTTCTCGGCGAACTTCTCAACAATAAAAAATCGGCGGAAATTGCTGAAATAACGTCCGACGGTGCAGTTTCCGTGCATACTATAAATTAGTTTGCCATTTGTATTTAAATGTGATATAATATAAATATCATATTTAAAGGAGAAAGAAAAATGAAACTTCTCGCTATCGACGGAAACAGTATTCTTCACCGTGCTTTCTACGGAATAAAACTGCTTTCCAATAAAAACGGTGTCTTTACAAACGCCGTTTTCGGATTCATGAACATCTACCTTAAAAATTTTTCGGAAGTAAAGCCCGACGCTGTGGCTGTGGCTTTTGATATGGGCGTACCGACTTTCAGACACGAGGCAGTAACTACGTACAAGGCTAACAGGCATGGTATGCCCGAAGAACTTGCACCACAGTTGCCCATTGTCAAAAAACTGCTTACGCTTATGGGCGTGAAAGTAATTGAGTGTGCAGGATATGAAGCCGATGACATTCTTGGTACTCTTGCCAAATCCTGCACTGAAAGCGGAAATCAGTGCTTTGTACTTACAGGCGACAGGGACAGTCTGCAACTTATAAACGACAATGTAACCGTCCTCCTCACTACAAACAAGGAAACTATCCGTTATACTCACGACCGTTTTATTGAAGATTACGGTTTTGAACCGATTAACCTTATTGATTTCAAGGCACTTATGGGTGACCATTCCGACAACATTTCGGGAGTTGCGGGAATAGGTGAAAAAACTGCGTCTGCTCTCATAAAAGAGTATCACACTATTGAAAATCTTTACGAAAAATATGCCGTTTCGGGTCTTACAAAAGGCGTGAAAACAAAGCTTGAAAATGATGCGGATTCGGCTAAGGAAAGTAAATGGCTTGCTACGATATGCTGTGAAGTTCCGATAGATACGAAAATTGAAGATTATGTCCCCACCGCACAGAAAAACGATGAGATATATTATCTTCTTACAGAACTCGAAATGTTCAAGATTATTGAAAGGTTGAATATAGGTGTACCACAGAAAACAGCCGACTTTGAACTCATAGAAACAACTGAAAAAATTCTTGACTCAGAAATAATAAAAAGTCTTAAAGAATGTGAATACATCTTTGACGGCAATAAGCTTTCAGTTAAAAATAAAAATAATATATTTACGTCTGAGGACGAAAATATTATTACAGAATTTTTAGAATCTTCCTGTGAAAAGTCCACCGACAACGCAAAACCACACTACAGATATGCAATGTCAAGAAATACCAATCTGAATAATCTGAAAAATGACGTTTCAATCTGCGGTTACCTGCTTAATGCTTCGGGTTCGGACTATACAATAAAAAATTTATGTGGTGAATACGGTCTGCACTATTATGAGGAAAACGGTGAATTTGCGGACATAGTTTCGATGAGTCCGCTTATTGAAAAACTCACCTCAGAACTCATCAAGGAAAATATGGTTTCACTTTACGAAAATATTGAACTGCCGTTGACTGAAGTTCTTGCCTCTATGGAAGATACGGGAATAAAAATCGACAAAAAAGGTGTTGAGGACTTTGGGGTATATCTTTCCACAATGACTGAGGAAACCCAAAAATTGATTTACGCCGAAGCGGGTCACGAATTTAATATATCATCTCCCAAACAGCTCGCAAAAGTTCTTTTTGAAGAAATGAAACTGCCCGTTATCAAAAAGACAAAAACAGGATATTCCACTAATGCGGACGTTCTTGAAGAACTAAGAGAACAAGCTCCCATTGTTGAAAATATTTTGAAATACAGACAGTACACAAAACTTAATTCAACTTATGTCGTTGGACTTCTTGACAAGATTTCAGATGATGGACGAATTCACACATGGTACAGGCAGACAGAAACACGTACGGGAAGAATTTCCTCTACTGAACCCAATTTACAGACTATTCCAGTACGTACCGAACTTGGTTCGCATATGCGTAAATTCTTCATCTCAGACAGCGGAAAAACTCTCGTTGATGCTGATTACAGTCAGATTGAACTACGTGTTATGGCTCACCTCTGCGGTGACAAAAATATGGCTGATGCTTTCAGTTTCGGCGAAGATATACACACATCAACGGCTTCACAGATTTTTGACGTACCGCCAATTATGGTCACGCCTGAAATGAGAAGTGCCGCCAAAGCCGTGAATTTCGGCATAATCTACGGAATAGGAGCGTTTTCACTCGCAAAAGACATAAACACCACCAAAAAACAGGCAGAAAAATATATATCAGACTATTTTAAAAATTTTCCGAAAGTCAAGGAATTTATGAATTCAACTGTCAGCACCGCAATGAAAACAGGTACTATAACAACGATTTTCGGCAGAAAAAGACGTATTCCCGAAATTTTGTCCTCAAATAAGATTCAACAGGCGGCAGGCAAAAGAATTGCCATGAATACACCGGTACAAAGTGCCGCTGCAGACCTCATAAAAATTGCCATGATTAACGTTTACCGCCGTCTCAAATCCGAAAATATAGACGCAAAACTTATTTTACAGGTTCACGACGAACTAATTATAGAATCAGACGTTTTGTGTGCCGACCGTTCTGCTGAAATTCTCCGTGAAGAAATGCAGAATGTCTGTGAAATGAAAGTACCGCTTGCCGTTGATGTAAACAAGGGTGAAAGCTGGTACAACGCTAAGGGGTGATATTATGGAGTTATTGAGAGTTTCCGCAGGTGTCAGCAGTCATATCTTTGACGAATTATCAGCACTTGATAAAAAATGTGTCGGCTGTGACAGCTGGTCTGCTGAATCTTTTGAATCAGAAGTCAGAAAAAACAACGGTATTGTGCTTTGCTTTCTCAACAATACACACGTTATCGCACTTTTGTCGGGGTACTTTGCGGAGGGTGAGGGCGATATAACAAGCGTTGCCGTTGAGCCTGATTTCCGCCGAAAAGGTCTTGCACAAAGTCTCATTAAAGAATTTGAAAATCTTCTCCCCGACAATACAGAAAATATTTTCCTTGAGGTACGTGAAAGCAACACTTCTGCTATAAACCTTTACGAAAAATGTGGTTTTGAAAGATTGTCCGTACGGAAGAACTTTTACATAAACCCACGTGAAAACGCTGTTGTAATGATTAAAAACTATTCCGATAAATTTATTTTAAAGGAGTAATTATATTGTTCAGAATGTTAAAAATTTCTATTGCAGTTATATCTATTATATTAGGAATATTCGCTTTAAGTGTATATTTATTCAAAGATGCAGAGGCAGGATTTGTAATTAGCATTTTGATTTGTACGGATATTTATTTTTCTTGGCTGTTTCTGTCAGCTATCAGGCAACAGGCCTATATAACAAAACTCCACAAAAAAGGCTGTCGGACTAACGGCACATTAATAGCTGTGACTTATGAAGACCGCGGACGTAATCATATAAGTTATCAAGTAGACGGAAAAGACTATAAGTGTGAAAACGGGCGAAAATTTGGAAAGTGGAAAGTCGGTTATGATAAAATACCACTCCTTTATAACCCTGAACATCCTGAAAACAATTGTCTTGAAAAATATGACCTTGTTTCAGCAATCAGTAATACTGTCGCATTTTCTGTTTTAGAAGCAATATTTATAGGCTGTACAATATACACAATAATATGTTTTATATAATTATGGTGATAACATGT
>CAMWGS010000076.1 GCA_947173865.1 uncultured Ruminococcus sp. | reverse complement strand
ACCATAACATTATAATATTCTTTAAGATATTTCGGATTTCTAATAGTAGTCTCTATTATATTATGTTCTTCAATATTAAGCGTGTTAATTTTTTTATTTCTGAAAGTGAATATATTAAAATCACCGTCATATGAACCATTATCAATATCTGTATCAAATGCAGATATTTTCTTTTTATACCTATCAAGAACAGAATTGATTTCTGAAATTGTTTTGTTGCTTACTTTGAATCTCCTGCTCCTTGTAACAATATCGTGTACAACATACTTATTATATATAGCTGTACCGTCATTATATATTACAAACAAAAATCCGTCATCATCACCTTCTGTGCAACAATCTGCATTTCCCAAACGATAACCGAATAAAATTTCATTCTTCAATACTATCACCAACTATTAAATCTGTCGGCCATTCCCAGCCGTCACATCTGCCTATAAAATCGTTCTGTATTCCCTCAAACTTATCTGTCGGCACGGTTTCACCATCTATAGTGATTTTCATGTCACGACAACAGGCATACCACTCCAGCAAATCAAGTACGTCAAATATTGCCGAAGAATATGCTTCCAGAATATAGTCCGCCAGAATATTTCTGTCATTCTGTGTAAGCCTTGCAAGTACACTGTTTTTATCCCACGAAACGTCACCGTTTCTTACCCTGTTCGCATCAACATAGCTTTGCGACATTTCAACAAATTCGTCAATAAGTTTCTTATAAAGTTCCGTTCCTCTGTCCATATTAAATACCTCCGATACTGTTTTTATCATTTTACCATAATATTACGAAAAAATCAACAAAAAAGACCGTCGGAACGGTCTTTTTTATAGATTCAGGCATCAACAGCTATATAGTCATCATTATACCATTTATAGATTTCGTTTATAGTATCATTTCCCGAATAAAGCCGGGTCATACACTCATTGGCGTGTATAATCTGTGATTTGAGTTCATTGTTTTCGTCATAATACAGACCATACCAGTTATAACACTCCGTTTCAACGTCGGGCAACATCTCCGGATATACTATATCACAATCATTCTGACATACGGTTTCACATAACTTTTTATAATTCTCTCGAAGTCCGTCTGTATTATAGTAACCTTTCTGCGTAATTCTGCCATCAAAACCTCCCGACCTGTATCTGTCAACAAGTTCCGCAAAACTTAAATTGCAAACTTCCCTGTCAACAGACGAATAACAATTGCTGTTACTGTCAGTAAACGCAATACTTATAAATCCATCTTCATTATTGTACACACGTTCCACAAAAACTATATCAGGCATATTCAACTGTTCATCTTCAGATACATCATTCGGCAACTGTCCGCAACCCAAAAGCATTACAAACGTAAGCAGACATATAAAAAACTTCTTCATTTTAAAAATCTACCCTGTCACATTCGGTAATTGTCTCAATATCAGCAGAAACGAAACTGTCACCGCTTACGGCATAAACGTAATCACCTATATATAGAGCTCTGCTGAAATTATTATTCCATGAATTGTAGTCAGTCTTGGAAATTTCACCCTTTAAAGTAAATTCGTTGTTATCATACGAGAAGAACATATACCTTGAATTACTGCTCCATTCGCCACCTTCATAATAATTTTCAGAAATTACGGGTACACCTATAATATTCTTTTCGGGAGCAATAAGAAGTGCTTTTCTTTCCCACCTTGCTTCCGAATAAATCCATTCGTCGTCAGTTCCTTCAATGACATAAGTTGTGAGTGCGTCAAGGTTGTATGGGTCTGAATTGTCGAACATTGTAAGCTTAAGACCGTTTTCAACACCGTTTTCGTCAGCATTTACGCCGAATCCCAGTAACATACCGTCGCCCCATTCCTGCATATAAGTGCTGTAACCAAGTATCTTGAACTCATCAAGAATGGTGGGATTTGTCGGGTCACTGAGGTCTATCGCAAATAACGGGTCTGTCTGTTCGTAAGTTACGACGTAAGCAATATCACCGCTGAACTTGACGGATTTTATTTCTTCGTCAATTCCGAAATCCGAAACACTGCCGACAATATTCATATCCATGTCAAGAACGTATACCCTGTTATCACGTTTTACAAGTTCATTTGAATAATAACCGCTTTCCTCACCAATGAGTTTATCTTTTACTCTGTCCCATACAGATTCATCATATTCGTCGTAATAACTGTGGTAAACTTCTTCATACTCGTCGTTAGTAACGGCAATTCTGAAGTATCCGTTGTATTCACTCATGGAGAACTGGTCGTTAACACGTCCGCCGACTGTTCCGCAAGCTTCGGGGTTAATCATTCCTCCACCTATTGAAATACGTGTTATTTCAGTTTCGTCCCAGCCTACCGTTGTATAAAGATTTAAACCTGAACAGTAAATATCGCCTGTATATCCTGCCAGTGCCTTTGAATCAACGGCTGAGAATGTACCCGACTGTGTAAGGTCAAGACTTCCGATAACTGTATAATTCATATTATAAATATCTTTAAAATCGTCGTCAGGCAACAATATATCCCCTGCCAACAGACATTCAACATCTTCTGAAAGACCACATGACGGAATATATCTCTCAATCTGTGTATATTCTTCAATGCGTGATACATCAACCGAATGATAATCTGTAATGAGATACATATAACCCTCAGGACTGATTCTCACATCATTATAACTGCCGTCCTGATAGTAGGTATCAATAAGCTGAGGAGTTTCGTCGGTTGTGTAGAAAGTCACAAAACAGGAAGTTTTATAGTCATACCAGTAATCTTCTCCCGTCTCACTTTCATTATAACCGCTCATCGTACCCAGTACAACAAGCATATCATTGTAAAGATACATATCCTGTACAGATACGTTTGTTTCATATTCATCTCCGAAATATCCCTTTATACTGTCACTTATATTTATAGTTCCCGAACCTGTAAACGTACCCTTGTCCACAGAAGCATAATTTATTTCAGGAACATTATTATATTTATCGTCATAATCATTGTGGACGTAATATATACTTTTGCCGTTGGTCTTTACAATATCGGCTTCAAGAACGTTTTCCTCCTGATTATAAGTATCGGAATATTCCTCGTTTTCAGTTTCGTCGTCTACTTCGGCAGAACTTTCAGAAAATTCCCCGTCAATAATTTCTTCTGGTTCTTCTATAATTTCGGAACTTTCATCCCCTGCCCTGTCCTCAACAGGTTCTTCAAATTCTATTTCATTTTCACTGCCTGCTCCCTGAGTCAATGTATTGTTGATTTCTGCCGGTGCTTCGTCATATTCCATGTTGTCAAAAGATTCTTCATAAGCTCCGCCGTCTGCATCTTCGGCAAATGCGGTTTCCAACGTATCAGCTGACTTTGCACCGGCAGTAAATAATCCCCTGCCTGTTACTTCAGTGCGTGACTTTTCAGCACTTTCCTTTATCATTGTGTAAATCTGTTCATAGTCTTTCGCACCCGTCATATAACTGCCCGTCTTTTCCAGATGCGGAGTGTCTGTCTCATTTTCTGAAACACTGCTTTCATCTTCCGAAATACTCTCTATAAGTTTTGTCTCGCAATTTGTATGTTTTGGATTGCTTAGTTTAACATATGCAACAGTACTTCCTGCTATTACCGCACAAGCTGCCGACAATGCAACAAGTCTGCCTGCAACGCTTATCTTTTTACGCTTTTCGGACGGTGCTTTTTCGTCAAGCATTTTCTTTATATTTTCGGGTTCAAGCTCTTTCGGAACTTCCTCATTTTCAAGAGCCTTTTTTACTTTTTCGTCGTTCTTATTCATAAAAAACTCTCCTTTCTAAATATCGGACGTAAGCTCAAGACGCAGTTTTTCCTTTATTCTTGACAGTCTTGAACGTACAGTACCTGACTTCAGTTCGCATATTTCTGAAATCTCGTCGCTTGTATATCCACCGAGTACGGACATTGAAAGCATAAGTCTCGATTCACTGTCAAGTTTATTCAGTGCTTCCTTTAACTCCACTGAATCATAATCAAAGTTATCTATCTCGGGAAAATCTTCATTCAGTTCTTCCGTCGTATTAAAATACTCCTTTTGTTTACGTTTTATCTTTGCGGAAAGTATCCGCATAATCCAGCTCCTGAATTTTTCAGGCTCTCGGAGTTTATCTATTGAACAGTACGCATCAAGTACCGTATCACTTACCACATCGCTTGCATCGTGGGAACTTCTCAGACTGTAAAGGGCTATATGATACAAATCCTTGTACACTGTTTCATACAGTCTTGAAAAAGCTTCCGTACTTCCTTTTTTGGCAAGCTTAACATCTTCGGAAAAATCTTTCATATGTATCACCTCTTTTTGAAACGTTTCATGAATAAGGTGTCGGAAAAGCGTGAATCTGTTGCATAAAAACAAAAAAATCGGCTGTATGCACAAATTTCCATTGAGAAAACTGTACATACAGCCGAAAAATATTATTTAATTAAGCGTTTGCACGTCCGAGGAATGCAGCACCGATAATACCGGCATCGTTGCCGAGCTTGGCAATTACTATTTCTGCGTTCTTTTCAGAATCACGTGTGAAAACTTCGTTCTTTACGAGTTCCTTTACAGGAAGAAGAAGCGGGTCTCCTTCGTTGCATACGCCACCGCCGATACAAAGTATATCAGGCTGGAAAATATTTATTGTATTTGTGATACCTGCTGCCAGATACTTTATGTACTTGTCAACTACAACCTTAGCAGGATTGTCCCCTGCTCTCATAGCATCGAAAGATGTACGTGCAGTAACCTTTCCTTTTTCCTCAGCCATCTTGTTCATGATGCTGTCGGGACATTCTGCCATAGCTTCCTTAGTCATTCTGATAAGACCTGTTGCAGACGAATAAGCCTCAAAACAGCCCTTTCTTCCGCATGAACACTGAGCACCGTCAACCTGCACAACAGTGTGTCCGATTTCTGCACCTGCGAAGTTTGAACCGGAGTAAATTTTACCGTCAATGATAATTCCTCCGCCTACGCCTGTACCGAGTGTAATACAAACGGCATTCTTAGCACCCTTTGCAGCACCTGCAACGTATTCACCGTAAGCGGCGGCATTTGCGTCATTCTCAATGAAAACAGGTTTGTCAATAGTTTCCTGAATATATTTCACCATAGGTGTATTCTTGAATCCAAGATTGCTTGCACGTTCAATAATACCTGTCGCACTGTTTGCGATACCGGGAGTACCGATTCCAATCCATTCAATCCGGTCAATGCTGAGATTTGCATTCTTTACAGCCTGAAGTGCCATTTTTGCCATATCGTCAGCAATTTCCTTTTCAGGACGGGGACAGTTTGTTTTTGTGCTTGCCTTTGCAATGATGTTATATTCCTCGTCAACAACACCAGCAACGATGTTTGTTCCTCCGAGGTCAATTCCGATGTAGTATTTCATAAAAAAATACACTCCTTATATTTATTTATTTTGCTGTCCTCACAGACAGACACAATATACATTTTATTTATGTTTTAAAGCAGGTACACGCTTCAGAATACATTCATATAAAACTACTGATACAGTCGCCCCCATAATGCCCTGTATTGCAAATTCAGGAATTGCCAGTATTGCAGACTGTACGGAATGATACATAAATCCCGTAAAAATGTCATAACCGACTATCATTATAGTTTCAGAAACAATGACCGAAACTATTCTTGATGCAGTTGAATCAAATTTTTTGGCACATATACCATGTACATGAAAACACGCCCACGCCATAAGAGCCTTTATAATAAGTGTTGCAGGTGCATAAATGGCATAACCCGTTATAATGTCCGCAAAAGCCGAACCAATTCCACCTGCTGCTGCTCCGTACGTTCCGCCAAGTATCCACGCCGAAATATTCACAAGCACATCGCCCAGATTAACATAACCTTTTGTAGGGGTAGGTATCTGTATAACAATAGTTGCAACTGTTGTCAGTGCAGTTAATATCCCCGTAAGCGTAAGCAGACGTACTTTTTCATTTGTCGATTTCATAAAAATACCCTCTTTTTGTATAATTTAAGGAAATTCAGCAATAAACTGCTCCATTGTACCATTATATACATTAAGGTCAATATATTTTTCCTCGCCATTATAGCCGTAAAGTTCACCTTTGTCGCAGTACTGCCAGAATTTCCAGTCCATCAAATCAGGCTCAATATTTACATTTCTAATCCACAGCGGATAATCACTGAAATTTTCTTTTACATATCTGAAATAAACAGGCAGAGTAGTATAAATTATAGGCTTTACACCATAATATTCCTCAAGCTGTTCAAGAAGCGGACGGAGTATTTTTTCAGCGTCTTCTTTATCAGGTTTATGCAGTTTCTTGTCCGCATAGTACTCAATGTCCACAACCGGAGGCATATCAATTTCGTCTGCTCCCACAACTGAAATAAAATTAGCTGCCTGAGTTTCACCCGCACTGTCAAAACTGAAAAAATGGTATGCCGATACTTTTATATCGGTTTCCGCAACATTTTCAAGATTACGCCTTACCGATTCGTCAACATGACCGCTTCCCTCCGTTGCCTTTATAAAAGCAAAGGAAACGTCCTGATTATCCAGTTTTTTCCAGTCTATAAGCCCCTGATAGTTTGAAACGTCAACACCCCATACGGAATATTTTGATTTGTTTAATTCCACCGACGAAAAATAACACGCCGTTACAGCAGAAATTCCCGTCATGAACGCACCCAGTAAGGCACATATTATTTTTCTTTTTTCAGGCATTGCTAAATGGTTATCCTCCTGTTCAAGAGTGAGTCCGATAATTTTAATTTTACATACACTTATATAATACCCTATTTCTTAAAAATAGTCAACAGTTTTTTATGAACAAACTTCATAATAAAAATATTTAATCATAAAATATGTGAAAATAAAAAATCCGGCATATCGCTTAAAGCATTATGTCGGATTTTATCGTTATCAGGTCAATCAGCCGATAGAGCCGTATACTTCTTCAAAATCGGCGGGATTTGCATTTATTGTTATAGTACCGTCACCGTTGTCTGTAACAGCGTCAGCCTTGTAAGCAGTACCGTCAAATGTATCGTCAGGAATAATGAACACTGTACCTGCTGTAATTTTTTCCGCAAATTCTGACGGAAGCTTTATTGTGTTGCCGTCTACTTCACATTCATCGGCACTTACTACACCGTTAAGGTCAATAACGCCGTCTGCCAGCTCAACATTTATTTCTGTATCAAAATCCTGATGAGTCCACGCATAATAAGCATTATTTACAACGTCAACCGCTTTGCTGAGGTCTATAGCTGAAAGGTCAGTACTTTCTATAACCCCTTTTTCAATCGCACAGTCTATAATTTCTTCCATAGACACTTCACCTGTTACAATGCCTGTTGCTCTCATTGTCGCAGAAACAAGAAATTCAGCTGTAATTTCTGCTTCAGGGTCTGTTTCAACGTCTGCGTCGACTATATCCCAGTCTTTAGCAATCTGTAAATCAGATTCAAAAGTCCCGTCAGATACCATACCAAAAGTATTGTTTATAAGGCTGAGCAGTTCGGCATTTGTAAGAATATGCTCATCTTCTTCAGACTCTGCATCTTCTTCGGTTTCTGCTTCTGTTTCGGATTCGGTTTCTTCTTCCGTTGTTTCTTCAACGATTTCAGATTCTGTTTCAGTTTCGGTAACTGATTCGGCAGTAGTTGCAACCGACGAAACTTCATCTGATGATGAACTTTCAGGTTCTTCACCGCATGAAACAAATGACATCATACAAGCTACAACCGCTATCGCTGTAAATTTCTTTCTTATGGACATATTGTACACCTTTCTTCTTAATATATATATATTGTGCAATAAGCACAAGGTTTATTATAGCATATATACTTACCAATTTCAACAGTTCATAAAAAAATCATGATATATTCAGAAAAAATATAACTATATCAGTTTTTTTTATCTATTTTTACACAAGTATATAATGATTAAAAATCATCACTGACAAAAAAGGAATATTTGAAAAAATACGGCAAATAATATTCTCACAATCCAATTAAAATAATTCATGGAGGATATTATATATGAAAGCTACAGGTATTGTCAGAAGAATTGACGACCTTGGACGTGTTGTGATTCCAAAGGAAATCAGACGCACTATGCGTATACGTGAGGGAGACCCTCTTGAAATTTATACCAACAGCGACGGCGAAGTTATTTTTAAGAAATACTCGGCAATAAGTGAAATGAGTGAAAACGCAACATACGTTGCGGACATAATGTACAAGATAGCCGGCTGTCCTGTTGTCATATTCGACAAAGACCACGTTGTTGCAACGGCAGGTGTACCCAAAAAAGAGTTTGCAGAAAGACGTGTAACAGGACAGCTTGAAGAACTTATGGAAAGTCGGGGACAATATTTCTGCCCTAACGGTGAAAGCAATAACTTCTTTGCTGCCGAAGGAGTTGAAAAAACCGCAATTGCAGCCATTCCGATAATAACCGCAGGCGACGTTTCGGGTGCTGTCGCTTTCCTCAGTAC
>CAMWGS010000075.1 GCA_947173865.1 uncultured Ruminococcus sp. | reverse complement strand
GACGGCATACGAGATCATGCCTAGTCTCGTGGGCTCGGAGATGTTTATAAGATACAGATACCGAATTAAGTAAGAAGACTTATATTCAGTTTTCCTCTGTTTTTCATTATTACCGGCATAATGTCAATGCTGTCTACTTTATGCTTGTCAGAGGTTATTACCAAAACTTTCGGAAAATCGTCACTCTTGCGTGTGGTACGGTTTTCAATTTCTTTTTCAAGTTCGTATGAAAGTTCTTTTATATCGTCGGATGTTGATGCGACATATCTGAATGTATTATCACCATTCCATACATGAGGAAGCCATTTCACATATGACCATTTTTCTTCCTCATTCTCGTTGTAGATAAATACAAGTTTAAGCTCGTCGTATGAATACAATGAAGTAAGCTGTATCACCATTTCCTTTATAAGCTCAAAGGAACGTTCCCTGTCTCCGCTGACACCGCATATACAGCCGTTATTGAGGGAAATGGTTATAGGTACTCCGTTAAGAATCCTTTCCTCATTGGCAAACTGCATCATATCATAACGCAGGTTATCCTTGAAAAAAACATCATTGTTGGCACTATACTTTACCACTACGGAAGATTTCTTTTTGCCTGTTCCAATAGCAATTGTCATGAAGTCATCATCATTTATACTTTTACTCCACAGATATCTGTCCCTGTTTATCGCACGTGCCATACATTCCTCAACGGTAAGACACTTTTCACAAAGATATTTCTTTTCATTGTCTTTCATAACGTCAACGGTTGCTCTCAGGTCAATTATATAATCCTGATATTCCTTTATACGCTTTGCCTCTTTCGATTTGGAATCAGATTTTCTATGTTTTCTTGTTATAAGCGGAAAAGTTATTGAAGAAGTAATCATACTTGCTGCCATAATCAACGTAGGTACAATATATGAGATATTCGTACCTCTGTAATGTGCGGCTATTCCCGAATATGCGGCAACAAGAAGTGTCGAGATGCCCATAGTCATCGCCGGACCCATAGATGTCAATACAGACTGTTCTTCCCTCATTTCTGTACGCTCAGGAGGAAGCAGCTTTATTTCCTGCATTTCCGGAGGCTTGATTTCAAGGTCAACTGTTCTGTAAAAATAATCGGTAGTTTCTTCAGGTTTCTTAATCTTTTTTTCAAAATCCCTGAGTTTTATTTTTATAATTCTGTTTGTACGTACAGTTTTTTCAAAATCTATATTTGCGGAAATAAAATCAGCACATATTATGAATTTATATCCCATAATAAAAACAACATCACCTATTTCAAGAGGACGTTCTTCCAAAGGTTCTATTTTTATGTTATTGAGATAAGTGCCGTTTCTGCTTTTTTTGTCAATCAGATACCATTTATTGTCTCTTCTGAATATGACAGCATGACCACCTGAAACAGACAATTCACTTAATACTATGTCATTATCAGCATTTCTTCCTATGGAAATTTCTTCCGACGGATTATCCTGACTGTTGATGATAAATTTAATAAACTTATTTCTTTCGTCACTTATAGTTTCAGCAATCATCTGACATATCATTCCGTTGAATGTAATTGCAAAAATATCACCATTGTCAATAACAGCTTTCATACCACATTCTATCAGCCTGTTTCCTTCATAACGTAAAACAGTATAATTTTCTCCGGCTGAAATAATCCATTTATTATCTGCTCCGTCTATGTTTATATCTTCTGTCAGTTCCTTTATACTATGATTTACTTTGTAATGACCCTTTTTTTTATCAGGCAGAACCGTTGTGTTTATGAACTCATTCTGCATAAATGTTATAAGAAGCATATTTTTTCTCCCGTTTTATTATTTATTATACAAACATAAGCTGAGTCCTGTTTGAAACTCCTAATTCTTTCAGAGTGCAATTCTGCAGTAGGCTTTTTCCACTTTCCCTGAAACATAAAATATTTACGTCACCCTTATAATAAAAGCCTTTTGCAGACTCGGAAAACAATTCTGCCAGAACTCTTACGACATCATACACATACATATTTTCAGGCACTCTGACATCATAAGTCGTTCTGTTTGCCGGCAGATATACCTGAATAATTATTTTATTCATATCATTTATTCCTTTCCTGCAATGAATTTCTCTTCTTTTTCTTTTTCTGCAATTCAGGGTAATTAAGCCACTTTATCCTTACAAGCAGATTATAGAAAATATGATAGTTGAAATCAATAAGTTCACTTTCACTGAGGGGAGTTCCATTTGAATGACAGTATTCCCATATAAGCACATCTGAAAGCTCGTTCATATCACGTTCAAACGGCTCTATAATTCTCCGTGAAACCGCTCTGTCTGTATTGACAACATCTTCATATGCCGGAAGTTCAGGAGTACATTCAAGCAATATCCTTACACTCAAAGTATCAGCGTTTTTCTTGAAATAATTCATTTTCTTATGTTCTGATATTTTTTTCAGAAGATAATAGCTGTTCGGATTTTTTTTCAGATTTATCCTGAATAATTTTTCAGGATATGGCATTACCGGCATGGTTTTCATTACATAGAAAAACTCATCACTGAATGTAAAAAAGATAGTATTGTTTTTTATTTTCACATCATTGCATATTTTTATACCTTCGAGACTTCGTTCCCTGTTTGATGATTTTCTGAAACTTACACGCATATTGAAAAGAGTATTAAGGTCAGCACGCACCTGTTTCCGTATTTCTCCAGTGTTTTTCAGTTCACACAGTTTCATATATTCAGTAATAGGAAGCCTCACAGTCCTCTCACCTGCTCCCATCTCTGTAAATTTCACCATAAGAGCATCTGCTAATCTGTGAGTAGTAGTTTTCAACCCCTTACCGAGAGCGGAAAAATTCTCAAAATATATTTTCAGGTTATCCTTTTCAATACATACTGTATCACTGTCATTTTCCGATATAAAATTTTCAGTTGTTTTCAAAGTAGCAAGTTTATTCATGGCTGACGACTGTTTCATTATTCTGAAAGTATTTCTGGAAACTGAATTTATATGCAGGTCCGGTTCAAAAATCATGCCTACAGATGATGACTCACCGTCAATCCCTTTCATGTATCCCATCAGTCCACCTCAGCACCAATAAGCATTAAAACCAACTTATTCATAGATGTACGGAAAACAGAAATATCCTCCATGCGTCTGCGTACTGCTTCTGTAGCTTTTTCGGACGGTTCAAGACCCTCCAGATTTACAGGTCTGAATACATCATTAAGTATTTCCAGCTTATTAAAATATTCTCCGCCTTCTCCTGCAATTTCATGAGCAAAGTTTTCTCTCTGTATATTGAATTCATCAATCTGTTTTTTAAGTTCCTCTACATCTGTACAAAAAACAGTAAACTCCGGCATATCAATTCTTTCTGCAATCAGTTCAAAGAGCTTATTGTATGCTATCTGATATTTAAGACCGTCAAGCATAAGATGATTCCGGAAATATTCTATTTTATCTGCCATACTTCCTGAATGTTCAAGACTCATCATTTCTTGAAAACAGTCTATTTCAGGTTCTATAAAATGGTCCTGTGCGTCGAGACATTTCGGACGACATGGGAAATTATTTGCTACAATAGCAACTCCACGTAGTCTTGCCAGCTTACCTGGAGACTGCATTTCCAAGAACTGACTTTCAGTCATTATCATAGGAAGCATTTCTATCATTTTTCTTGCGTGTTCAACGTGCTGAGCTTGTGTCATATACATAAGCAGGCGACAGAAACCATTCTGTGCCTGTTGATTATATGCAAACGAAACAGCCTGTGCATACCGTACGAAATTCTGTAGCTGCACATAACATTCAAGTATTTCTGCTTCTTCAACAGTATCTATCCTATCAATAATAGCATCAAGAATCGTCTGAGTTATCGGTTCATATTCTTCATCGGGGCAGAAAGCCCCGATTTGATTCTTATATGTACATATATCATTATATATAATCAGTCTGCCTGCATCTTCACCTGATACAGTTTCCTTTTCATATAATTCCTTTACATTAATCATTTTCTCACCTTTTAAGAAATCACTTTATTCTTCTGCGTCTTCTTTTTCCTGCAATGGTAAATCCTCCAGCAGTACCTACACCCAAAACAGCAATTCCTCCGGTAACCTTTATCCATGTTTTATGGAATAAATAAAGGAGCATATTTTCAGTAATAAGAAGATTATTATAAGTTTCAATGGTCTTATTTCCTGCAAGGTCGGTAAGTTCAACAGTAACTGAACGTGATACATTTGATGCAGGCATAACAAATGTATAGCTGTTGTCATTTCTGTCCTTATCATCATCAGCATCCAAATCAAGAAGCACTTCATCAAGACTTGTTGTAACAGTTATATGCTTAAGTTTTTCATTTGCATTAAGTCTGAAAGTCTTTTCAGACTCTCTGAATTCAGCACGTTCAATAAGTTCGTCACACTTAAATTCCGGTTCATGAGTATCAACATTGAAACCAAATTCAGCACCCCTGCTGGTACTTACATTTTTATTACCTGCCTCATCAACTGTCTGTATTGAAATTCTGTAATCAAGGTCCTGATTGAAATTTCCTGCTTTTATAACATAGTTATAAACATATCCGGATTTATCATCAAGCATTTCAGGTTCTGAAACATCATACATTGTTTCGTCAAGCTGTTCTGTAACTGACCCTTTATCAAGTATAACAATAATTTCCGAACCTTCCTGATGTTTGTCAACATTGGTTTCTGTTATAGAAATATTAGGTGCTTTATTAAGATATTTACCATTTATATTCTCAATGTTTTCAACTTTAAATACCGAACCGAATCTATTTACAGAAAACTGCCTTGTTTCATTACGGCTGTTTTCAGCCTTGTCGGAAGCAGATACATCAATACTGTATGAACCGTCAAAACACTCATCAGACGGGAAATCATCAAAAATAAATTCCTTATGTACCTTTCCGTCAACTGTCTTTTCCAGCCACTTTCCTGTAATACAATCATTATTGTCTGATACATCAAAACTATATACTTCCTTTACTTTGTCATATGACATTTCACAAAGCTTGTTGTTTCTGTATACTTTGAGACCATATTCATCAAGATTTATATCTTCTATTTTTATGACAGGTGAAACTTCTCCCTTATTTGCAGTCTCAAAACCTGAAAATTCTATTTCAGGACTTTCAGTATCTATCACAAAGCTTGCTGAATAACTTTTGAAAGAATTTGAAGCAAGGTCTGTACCTGATATGCTTACAGTGTATTCACCGTCTTCTTTAAATTCGTCATATGGTATTGTTGCCATATGCTTACCATTGATTTCTTTCCAGTCGGTCGGCTTGTATTCCTTGTTGTTTATTCTGACTGATATTCTGCTACTGTCAAAATTAAGTTCTTCAACAGATATTTTAGCACTGATGATATCATTTATATAACTGCTTTTTTTCGGGTCAGCCTTTTCACCGCTCTGTTTTGAAAATTCCACTTCAAGAACAGGGGCTGTCTTGTCAATAACAAATGTTCCGGAAAAATATCTTGCAGCAATATTTCCCGCAAGGTCAGTATCTTCAATTTCAAGACTATATGTTCCGTCAGAATCATATGAAATATCTTTTATATGTCTGAAATCATCAGTGTTCCTTATGGAATCAGGGTCTTCCGCAAAACCGCCGTCTGCACTTCCGTTAATTACAGGAGTACTGAAATTTCGTTCTGAAATAACTATATGTGCTTGCTGGCTTGAATTATAATATTTTATCTCCGGAGACTGCTGTATGCCCGAAACAGATATAACAGGGGCTTGTTTGTCAATACTGAAATGAACTTCATTCTCACTGACATTTCCGGAATTGTCAGTTATTCTTACTATTATAGAATCGTCATTTGCATCTCTTGAAACAGTTATATTATTTGATACAGACAATGCAATATTTCTTTCTATACGGTCAACACTCCAGCCGTCGTAATCACCGTATATATTGCCGTTGTCATCAATATCAATTCTCTGCCATCCGTCATAATCTGACGTAGTCCATTCAACAGTTTTTATACCGGAAAAATCATCTTCAATAATTACTGAAGCTGTAACATTATCACTATAAAGAGGAAGACCATTAATATCAGTGTATTCTGTCTGAGGCATTTCAATAATAATAGCCGAATGAGAATCATGACGGTTCTGATTTTCAGAGGCTAAACCGTCCGGAGATACTTCTTTAGATGTATTCTTTACATTGTCAACCGCCCACGCTAAAATATCACCCTTGAAGCCTTCGGGAATTTCAAATTCCGCATGGTACATATCATCTTCAAAAGTCGGATTATCAACACGTTCTTCCTTGAATACTGTACCGTCAGAATTAATGAGTCTGCAATAAATTGAAGCCATACCCGAACTTGCATTGGTATCTTCTGCATAAACTGTCATTACAGTTGTACTGTCAAAGAAATATCCGAAACGTTCTATTTTATCCTGAATTATATTTACAGGACTTCTTGAAAGAACAGGTGAATAAAATTCAAATTTTGTGATTGACGGTGCGGTAATATCTTTATTTACTTTAATTTTGTCGTTGACAGAGTTTCCCGCATTATCGGTTGCCTCAATAATGAATACGGCTTCTCCGTCTGCACCTTCTTCTGTTGAAAGTTTACCGCTGTATTCCGTCTTCTTTTCGTTATCATCCATATAATTTCCAATATCAGTTAAATCTTTGGTACTGGCTCTTTGCTGACTCCTACTGAAATTAACTTTTGAAAGTCCAGAATCTCCGTCAGCATTATCAGTAATATTACACTCAACAATAACATCACTACTGTACCATACTTCACCACGACCATTATCATATCTGTTATCACCCTTTACAGAGCAATCAATTACAGGCTCTTTGTTTTCAACTATAACATTACTGCTGTTATGAAGGTCATTAACAAGTTTAATACCACCATCAGAATTATTATTTGATATAAGCTTATTGCCGACATTGTCTTCTCCTGTCAGTATCATTTCACCACTGATGCTTGTATTTTCGGGAAGTTTTAAACCACCTTGAAGGTCTGGCACAGGTATGTTAAAAAATACCCATTCAGGTTCACTTTCATAAATCTGTCCATTATATTCCTTACCTGCAAATTCAAGCTTTAAATATTTTATTCCTGAAGATGCTACTGTATTATCAATATCCGAATTTACATCTTTCTCATCCGACAATTTTACTTTTATAGTAACCTGCTCATTGGCGAATGTACCGAATTGTCTGAAAGAAATATTACCATAATGTGCATTAATAATACCATTTGTTGTCGGAGCATTGTTGTCTATATAAATTACAGCCTTTGAATTATCGGTTTCTGATGATTTGTTTTCGGCATAATCTTCTGCCACAACATTCACTTCTAATTTTCCGTCGCTTTCAAGTGAAAACTTCTGTGTATTTCCCTTATCATCAACAAGCGGAACAGAATTATCACCACCACCAGAAATATCAACATTAAATTTCTGATTATCTCTATCAATAGGTTTAAACTCAAGCTTTAAATTTTCAAGGACATTCTTAATATCTTCATCTGATATTTCATCTTTCCCTGAAAGTGTTCTGACAAATTCATCAGTAACTTCTTTCCAAATAACTTTTCCGTTGATTGATACGGAAATTTTTTTGATTCCTTGATTATCGCTTGAATTTATTGATATTACAGGATAATCCTTATACCAATCTTTGCCTGTTGTTTCATCTGTATAAACAGGATTCGAAACAGAAACGTCGTTGACTACAGGAGCTTCACCATCCCTTATAATTGTTGTTGCTTCGTCCTCGTTCTTGGTTACATTTACACGGTTATCAGGACTAATCACACAGTAATAATTTTCTGTATTTCCTGCTTTATCAGTTACTATAATCTGTATCTTACCGGTTGAATCGTTTTCACTAATATCAAGTATTCCGTTGTACTCTCTGTTATCATTACATTTCATTTGAACAGGCCGTTTATTCCCATACTGATATGAAACATTGTCCACACCTGAAAGATTATCGGTAACACGGGCACTTATTTCAAGTTGATTTCCACTAAATATTTTAATATTTTCATCGTTACCATTGTTAAGATTATTATTAATACTTATACTGCCTACTTCAGGAGCTTCTTTATCAATTCTGATATTGACTTTATTTGTTTCTGATGTAGTATTATCACAGTTGTCAGTTGCAGAAATATAAAGTGTTTCACCAAAAGATGTGGTACTATTAAGAGTAAATTCAGCTTGGAAATTTCCGACCATTACACCGTTTTCGTCTTCTGAAAAAGTTGGTTTAAGTTTAATACTGTAATCTTTATTTTCTGCTGTCCAGTTTTCTTCTGCGTTAAGTTTCAGTTCGCCGATTATTATTGACTTGACAGACGCAAGCTTAGGATTTTCATTGATTTTTTCATAATCCTTTTTCAATTCTTCCGAAATGCCCTCTGGAATTTCTCCGTCGCTTACGCTGAAGCTAAATTTATAAGTATTTTCATTTGACCATTCTTCATTCTCCTGATATTC
>CAMWGS010000074.1 GCA_947173865.1 uncultured Ruminococcus sp. | reverse complement strand
TCGTGGGGCTGCTGCCGTTTGATGAAGAGGACGACGGTGTTGTAATACTCGAAATTATGCCCTCTGATGACGAAAACGGTGAATTTCTCTCAATTGACGACGAGGAACTTTTATACGCTGTTTTTGAAAAGTTCAAGAAAGAATACAGCGGAGAATATGAATTTGAATAATAATTCAAAAGGACTGTTTCAATACAGTCCTTTATTTTATAAAAAATCAAACCCCTGTCGGTTAGCACAACAGGGGTTTTTATATTTATTTACCGATGAGTCACTATCAGTTTAATAAGTGTTTTTTAATCAGACACAACCCTGAGCCTTCATAGCTTCAGCAACCTTGAGGAAGCCTGCAATGTTAGCACCAGCCATGTAGTTGCCTTCCATGCCGTATTCCTTAGCAGCTTCGTCACAAGACTTAAAGATGCTTACCATAATGCCCTTGAGTTTAGCATCAACTTCTTCAAATGTCCATGAAAGTCTTTCGCTGTTCTGGCTCATTTCAAGACCTGAAGTAGCAACACCGCCAGCGTTTGCAGCCTTAGCAGGACCATAAAGGAGACCGTTTTTAAGGTAAACTTCGATAGCTTCAGGAGTTGAAGGCATATTAGCACCTTCGGAAACAACCTTACAGCCGTTGTTTACGAGAATCTGAGCAGATTCGCCGTTGATTTCGTTCTGAGTAGCACAAGGAAGTGCAATGTCACACTTAACTTCCCAAATCTTTGAGCAGCCTTCTGTGTAAGTAACATTCTTGTGTGAAGTTCTTTCAGTGTATTCCTTGATACGTCCACGTTCAACTTCCTTAATCTGCTTAACGAGGTCAAGTTCGATACCATCGGGGTCATAAATGTAACCGTTTGAGTCGGAGAGAGTAACAACCTTAGCACCGAGTTCTGTAGCCTTTTCTGTAGCGTAGATAGCAACGTTACCAGAACCTGAGATAACAACTGTCTTGCCTTCAAAGCTCATGCCGTTAGCCTTGAGCATTTCGTCTGTGAAGTAGCAGAGACCGTAACCTGTAGCTTCTGTTCTTGCGAGTGAACCGCCGTAAGTAAGACCCTTACCTGTGAGAACGCCAACGAATTCGTTTCTGATTCTCTTGTACTGACCGAACATATAACCAACTTCACGAGCACCTGTACCGATATCACCGGCAGGAACGTCTGTGTCAGCACCGATGTGCTTACAAAGTTCTGTCATGAAGCTCTGGCAGAAACGCATGATTTCTCCGTCACTCTTGCCCTTGGGGTCGAAATCGGAACCGCCCTTACCACCGCCCATGGGGAGAGTTGTAAGGCTGTTCTTGAATACCTGTTCAAAACCAAGGAACTTGATGATTCCGAGATATACGGACGGGTGAAGTCTGATACCGCCCTTGTAAGGTCCGATAGCAGAGTTAAACTGTACTCTGAAACCTCTGTTAACCTGTACCTTGCCGTTGTCGTCAACCCACGGTACACGGAACATAATCTGTCTTTCAGGCTCTACGATTCTCTCGAATACACCTGCATCAATAAGGTCCTGTCTCTTTTCAGCAACGGGCTGAAGAGTTTCAAGAACCTCTGTAACGGCCTGAATAAATTCAGGTTCGCCGGGATTTCTTTTCTTGACTGTTTCTAATAAGTCGATGAGATACTGATTTTTTAACGCCATTGTTAAAAAACCTCCTTTAAAAAATTCTGCTTTCGCAGTTCCGAATAAATTATATCACTGACTGAAAAATTTTGCAATAGTTTGGGATAAAAAAATTTCCGCACGGATTATAATTTGTTAAAATCAGACAAATTATACCAATAAACCGTACGGGAATTTGAATTATTTTTCTATGCTGTTAAGATATTCGCTTGCAAGATAAAGTGAACCGCATACAACAACTATGCCGTCATTTTCGAGTGCAAGTTTTTTTGCCTTTTCGACTGCGTCAGTGAGAGATGAGGAAATTTCCGATTCAGTATAGAATCCTGCCAAGTTTTCAATATCACAGGCAGGGACGGAATTAGGTGCGAAGCCGTCCACTGCAAAAAGTCTTTCAGACTGCGGAGCAATAATTTTTATGCAGTCGGTGAAATCCTTTGAGTCAACCATACCCATGACCGTATATATCTTTTTGTTCCGTGTACTGAGATACATAAGAACAAGTGAAAGCATACTTACACCTGACGGATTATGTCCACCGTCAACGATAACAGGCGGTTTGCCGTCAATATACTGTACACGGGCTTTTACCTGTGTTGTTTCAATAGATTTTTTAATATTTTCGTCGGAGATGTCAAAACCGTGTTTTCTGAGATAAACGCACGTTGTTAGTGTAGTCTGTGCGTTGTAGTACTGATGAATACCGAACATAGTGGGTTTATATTGCTGACCTTTATAAATGAACTGTGAAACAAGACCGCCGTCAAAAGCAGGTTTACAGGGTTCAGCCTCTATAAGTTCGGCATTTTTTTCAAGAGCGGTTTTTCTGATTGTTTCAAGTACATTTTTGTTTGTGTTGTCCTTTGAAACGACTATAGCGGAATTTTCTTTTATAACACCAGCCTTGTGGACAGCGATTTCTTCGACTGTTTCGCCTAAAATTGCCGTATGGTCTAATGATATTGAAGTTATGACAGAAAGCAGTGGTGACGGAATAACGTTTGTGCAGTCAAGCAGACCGCCTATGCCTGTTTCCAGTACGACTATGTCACATTTCTGTTTTTCGTACCAAAGCAAAGCTATTGCCATAGTGATTTCAAACTGTGAATACGGCTTGTCGTCAACTTTTTCCGAAACATATTCACATATTTCACAGAAAGACTTTTCGTCAATTTCTTTGCCGTTTATACGTATTCTGTCTGTATAATGCAGAACAAAAGGCGATGTAAACTGACCTGTTTTATAGCCTGAAAGTATAAGTGCGTTTGATATGTATTCAAGAGTAGAACCTTTTCCGTTAGTTCCTGCTATATGGACGAATTTAAGGCTTTTTTCGGGATTTCCGATTTTCCGCATAAGTTCTTCCGCACGTGAAAGGTCGGTAATTTTTGCACCTGACTTGCTGTAGGAATTTATAAACTTCATACTTTCTTCAAAGTTCATTATATCAGCCCTTTCGTTTAAATATTAGTGTAGTATACGCCTGAAAGAAGCTGTACACCTATTGAAACCGCCGTAATTGCAATCCAGCAGCACAGACCGAGTAATATAGGTTTTTTGCCGTTTTTTATTAGTTTGACTATATTTGTGTTCAGACCTATTGCACACATCGCCATAGCTATAAAGAACTTTGCAAGCCATTTTGCAAATGATACAAAATGTTCATTGTAGAAAACTGTGAAAGTATTTTCGGGAATAAGTCCTACAACGGTAGTTATAACGGACGCACCTATGAAAAACAGTATGAAAAACGGAAAAATTTTTTTTATTGAAAAATTTCCTGCCTGATTGCCTGACTTTTTAGCCTGATATGTTCTGTATACTGCAAGTGCGAGGGTTATGGGGATAATGGCGAGTGTACGTGTGAGTTTTACGGTAACGGCAGATGACAGAATACCGTCAGCACCATAAATTCCTTCAGCTGTGGAAGCTGCCGCCGTAACTGATGATGTATCATTTACGGCAGTACCTGCGAATATTGCGAATCCTTCCGAGCCAAGACCGATAGCGTGACCAAACTGCGGAAAAATCAGTGCGGCGAGGACGTTGAACAGAAATATTACGGAAATAGCCTGAGCAACATCTTCGTCGTCTGCGTCAATGACGGGAGCGGTTGCGGCAATTGCAGAGCCTCCGCATATTGATGAACCCACACCGATAAGGCAGGCGGTTTTTTTATTGATTTTCAGTACTTTCATAAGCACAAACGTCGTTATAAGCGAAATGCTTATAGTTGAAATGATTACAGGGAGACTTTTTCCGCCGACTTTTAGTATAGTACTTAAATTAAGCGAGAATCCCAGTATAATAACTGCCCACTGTAGAATTTTTTTAGATGTGAATTTAATACCGTCTTTAAGCGTTTCCTTACCTGAAAGCGACGGAATGGCAAGACTGATAATCATTCCTGTGAGAATCGCAAAGACGGGTGCTCCGATTATTTCAAGTGAGAAAGAACCTATATTCAGAGTGGCAAGAAATGACGACAACGCCGATATTGCAATACACAAAATTATTCCGAGTGAATTTTTTCTAATCCGGTTCATAAAATTTTCCTTTTCATATATCAGTATTCGTAGTCAATGCACGCACGGTCTGTCTTTACAGTACCTATGAACTTACCGAAATCAACGTGAGCGGGATGAACCTGATAAGCGTTAAGGTCGTCAATTGTGTCAAAATCACAGAGAAGTGATATAGTATAGTTGGACTGGTCAGCGTCCTTTGAGTTGATGACGATTTCACCTTTTTTGAGTTCCTTTACATTTTCGATAACGTTGTTGAAACGTTCTTTAGCTTCGAGTGCGTTTTCGTAAGCAGTTTTACCTTCGGTGTCCTTTAACTTGAACATTACAATATGTTTAACCATAAAAATTTCTCCTTATTTTAAAGTCATTCTGTATTTTTTGGATTTGAATGTACGGCTGTTGTCAAATTTTGAGTATTCCGAATATTCATCAAAAACAAGACCACATTTTTCTATAACTCTGCCTGAAGCTGTATTTTCTACAGCGTGTTCCGATACAAATTCACGAGCATTATTTTCAGAATAAGCATATTCAATCATACGTTTAGAAGCCTCTGTTGCAAAACCGTGTCCCCAGCAGTCGTATCTGAGATTATAGCCGAAACTCCAGACATTTTCATCTGTTCTGAACCTTATACCGTCTGAAACGATAAGTTTACCATCAGACTTACAGACAAATCCCCATGTGTATTCATTTTCAAGAATGTCAAGAGAGCAGAGCCATTCTCTTGTAACTTCAATGTTTCTGTGACACTGGTAAATCATATATTCCGCAACTCTTTCGTCGCCTGTCCACTCAAATACATCGTCTGCATCGTTTATGGTAAGTGGTCTGAGAATAAGGCGGTCAGTTTCGATTGTAGGAGTTATAAAAATACTCATAATATTCACCTGTCTATAAGATTATAACTTTCGTCAATAATATTGCACAATATCTGAAAATCAATATTATTGTCAAGAATTATTGAAATCCATTTTTGTTTGTTCATGTGGTATGCAGGAAAGCACCTGCCCTCTGCGAGCAGACACTCTCTTGTAACGGGTTCACATTTCAGATTGATAATGTCGGTGAATCCCTCTGCTTCGGGAATCAGTACCGATTTTTTTACGTTCATGACCAGAGCATACCACTTTTTATTTTTTGAGTTTCTGAGAATAAAAGCGTCAGGGGTTTTCAGCCACAGATATTCGGGGTCTGTGGCATACTTTTCCCTTGTGTAAGAAATAATCTTTTCACGCATTATTTTCTGAAAGCCTCAATTGACTGATTGATTTTAGCCATTTTTTCCTCTGCCTTTGCAAGCTTTGCTTTTTCTGCCTCAATAAGTTTTTCCGGAGCTTTTGCAATAAAGCCCTGATTACTGAGTTTCTCGCTGAGGAAGTCAATATCTTTCTGTACTTTTGCCTTTTCCTTTTCAAGACGTGCAATTTCCTTTTCCTTGTCAACGAGTTCGTCCATAGGAATGAAAATTCTTGCGGAATCGGTAACAGCGTTTGCGGAGTCGGGAACGTCAAATTTTTCCCCTGCCTCAACAGCAGACGCAGACGCAAGTTTTTCAAAGAACAATGCACACGAACTGAATAACTCGGGTTCGGCAGTTTCAATGAAAAGCTTAGCCTTTACAGACGGTGGAACGTTCATTTCACTGCGTGTGTTCCTTACTACCTTTATAGCCGAGATGATTTTTTCAAAATCTTTTTCTTCCGCACCGAAATCAATTGAACTGTCATAAACGGGGTAGCTTTCAAGAATAATCATACTTGCACCGTTTGTGAGAACCTGCCATATCTCTTCTGTAATGAACGGCATGAACGGGTGAAGAAGTTTAAGCATACCCTGCATAGCCCATACAAGTACAGACTGTGCTTTTGCCATAGTTTCACCGCCTGCCTGAATACGAGGTTTTGTAAGTTCAATGTACCAGTCACAGTAAACATCCCATATAAAGTCATAGAGTTTCTGTGAAGCTACACCCAGTTCAAACTTGTCAAGATTTTCGTTTACTTCCTTTGTAAGCTGGTTGAACTTGTTTACAAGCCACTTGTCCTCAAGTTCGAGGTCTGCGGGAAGTCCCGTAAATTCAAAATCTTCGGGAAGATTCATCATTATAAAACGTGAAGCATTCCAGAGTTTGTTTGCAAAGTTACGTGCGGATTTTACTTTTTCGTCGATATAACGCATATCGTTTCCGGGTGAATTACCTGTTGCGAGCATGAAGCGGAGAGCGTCCGCACCGTATTCGTTGATGACTTCGAGCGGGTCAATGCCGTTTCCGAGAGACTTGGACATTTTGCGACCCTGTGAGTCACGCACAAGACCATGAATAAGAACAGTATCAAACGGCACTTTTCCCATGTTTTCAAGACCGCTGAACATCATTCTTATAACCCAGAAGAAAATAATATCATAGCCTGTTACGAGAGTATTTGTCGGGTAGAAGTAATCTAAATCCGCTGTTTTTTCGGGGAAACCGAGAGTTGAGAAAGGCCATAAAGCAGAGCTGAACCATGTGTCAAGGGTGTCGGGGTCTTGTCTCATGGGTTTGTTACACTTCGGACAATTGCAGGAATTTTCCTTGGTTACAACCATTTCGCCACATTCGTCGCAGTAAAAGGCAGGTATCTGATGTCCCCACCAAATCTGACGGGAAATGCACCAATCACGGATATTTTCAAGCCAGTGGAAATAAATCTTGTCAAAACGTTCGGGAACAAATTTTGTATCACCGTTCTTTACAGCGTCAATTGCAGGCTGTGCGAGTGGCTTCATTTTTACAAACCACTGTGTTGAAACTTTCGGCTCAACAGTAGTACCGCATCTGTAACAAGTACCTACGTTATGGCTGTAATCTTCGATTTCAACCAATGCACCCTCTTTTTCGAGGTCTGCAACTATGGCTTTTCTTGCTTCATACCTGTCCATACCTGCATAAGACGGATAATCGTCGGTAATTGTTGCGTCGTCGTTCATTACGTTGATAACGGGGAGATTATGTCTCAGACCTACTTCAAAGTCATTCGGGTCATGTGCGGGAGTGATTTTTACAACACCTGTACCGAAATCCATTTCAACATAATCGTCAGCAACAATCGGTATTTCCCTATGGACGATAGGCAGGATAACGGTTTTTCCGACTAAATCTTTATAGCGTTCGTCTTTCGGGTTTACTGCTACTGCCGTATCACCGAGAAGTGTTTCGGGACGTGTTGTGGCAAGTTCAAGATACTGGTCTGTATCCTTGATTTTATATCTCAGATGCCAGAAATGACCGGTCTGGTCCTCATAAGTTACTTCTGCGTCTGAAAGTGATGTCTTGCATTTCGGACACCAGTTTATAATTCTTTCACCACGATAGATAAGACCTTTATTATAGTACTTTATGAATACTTCCTTTACTGCCTTTGAACATCCTTCGTCCATAGTGAAACGTTCTCTTGACCAGTCACATGAGGAACCGAGTTTTTTAAGCTGTTCAACGATACGTCCGCCATACTGCTTTTTCCATTCCCACGCACGTTTCATGAAACCGTCACGTCCCAAATCTTCTTTGGTAACACCCTCTTTACGCATTGTCTCGACGATTTTGGCTTCTGTAGCAATGGCGGCGTGGTCTGTACCCGGAAGCCATAATGCAGAATAACCGCACATTCTTTTCCAGCGGATAAGAATATCCTGTAAAGTTTCGTCAAGGGCATGACCCATGTGAAGCTGTCCTGTTATGTTCGGAGGGGGAATAACTATTGTATAGGGGACTTTCTTCGGGTCTGCTTCTGCACGGAAACAGCCTTTTTCATTCCATGCGGTGTAAATTCTGTCCTCAAAATCTTTCGGATTATAGGACTTTGCAAGTTCTTTTGCCATTTGGTAAACTCCTTTTTTATAATATTTTCGCAACAACAGAAAAGCCCCGAACCGCAAAGGGTTCAGGGCGGAAAAATATCCGTGTTACCACCTGAATTCAGGGAAAAACTCCCTGCACTCCGTGAAGCCTTAAAGCCTCATTCCCTGTAACGAGAGAAACACGTCGGCACTTACTGAATAAAAATCCGTTCACTGCCGAAGCTCCGGAACTACTTCAGAACAATTCTTCATATCGCCTTGCACCGTATGGCGACTCTCTGCAAATCCGTAACTGTTCCTACTTCTTTCCATCACAGCTTTTCAAATATAAATAAATAATATCATATCCTTTTTGTTTTGTCAACAGGTTCTTGAGAAATTTTTATATAACAATTTCACGATAAAGTCGGTGAAAATACATTAATTTTTTTACAAATTAATGATTTGAAAAACTCCGTTGACATACATTTCAATTTGTGATAAAATAGATATGGCATAAATACATAAAC
>CAMWGS010000073.1 GCA_947173865.1 uncultured Ruminococcus sp. | reverse complement strand
TTCCTGTTCTTCTTCAATAACTTCTGTTTCTTCTTCAATTATTTCGGATTCTTCTGTTTCTTCACTGTCGTTTTCCGTCTCAGTTTCCTTGTTGCCGAAAAGTTTTCCGAAAAGCCCCTGATTTTTCGGTTCGTCTGCTTCTTCGGCTTCCTCAACTTCGGTTACATCATCTTCAACTTCCTCAACATCTTCAATTTCTTCTGAAACTTCATTTTCCTCAGTTTCTTCCGCCTTTTCTTCTTCCTGTTCAATATCCGTGTCACTGAACAATGCGGTAACAAACGAACGGCTGTCAAAAGGCTGTAAGTCGTCTATTTTTTCGCCTACACCTATAAGTTTTACAGGTATACCAAGCTCGTTTTTAATTGAAATAACAATACCGCCCTTTGCAGTACCGTCGAGTTTGGTGAGGACAATTCCCGTAATATTGGCAGTTTCACCGAAAAGCTTAGCCTGATTCACGGCATTCTGTCCCGTTGTCGCATCAAGAACAAGCAGTGTCTCACGTGAACTTTCGGGAGCTTTCTTGTCGATAATACGGTTTATTTTCGCAAGTTCCTCCATAAGATTCTTTTTATTGTGTAGACGACCTGCGGTGTCGATTATAACAATGTCACAACCTCTTGCCTTTGCCGCATCAAGAGTATCATAAACAACTGCTCCGGGGTCTGAACCCTCTGCGTGTTTAACAATCTCAACGCCTGCACGCTCCGTCCATACTTCAAGCTGATCTATAGCTGCCGCACGGAAAGTATCCGCCGCCGCAACAAGAACCTTTTTCTTTTCTTTTCTGAATTGGTGACACATTTTACCGATAGTCGTCGTCTTTCCTGCACCGTTTACACCGATTACCATTATAACCGACGGTGAGATGGAAAGGTCAAGTCCCGTATCGTCACCCATTATTTCGCCTATTATTTCCTGAATAAGCTCCATAATCATTTTAGGGTCTGTGATTCCTCTTTCCTTGATTTTCTTACGCAGACGGTCACATATTTCCTCAGACGTTTCAACACCGATGTCACTCATAATCATAGCTTCTTCAAGCTGGTCAAAAAGTTCATCGTCTATAACTGTGAAAGAATTTAAAATCTTCTGTAACCTGCCAAGGAAAAAATCCTTTGTTTTCCTGAGACCTTCTGCAATTTTCTGAATAATTCCCATTGTATTCCTCCAGTACTTATATTTAATATGTTTAATGTATGTCGGCTATATCTTCCTGAAAGTCAACCTGCTCCATTTTCAGTAATTTTGAAATTCCGTCCTCCTGCATGGTAACGCCGTAAAGTACGTTAGCCTCCTCCATAGCACTGCGACGATGAGTAACAAGCACAAACTGTGTTGTATCAGTAAAATTCTTAAGATACTGTGCATACTTCCGCACGTTCACTTCATCAAGGGCAGCATCTATTTCGTCAAGAATACAGAAAGGGGCAGGACGCAGTTTCAGAATAGCGAAATAAATAGCTATAGCCACGAATGACTGTTCACCGCCTGAAAGTGAAATAAGATTCTTTATCACTTTTCCCGGTGGAGCAACTATTATTTCTATGCCCGATTCAAGTACGTTTTCAGGGTCTGTGAGTACGAGTTCTGCTTTACCGCCTCCGAAAAGTTCTGTAAAAATCTCCTTGAAATTTGAGTTTATTATTTCAAAACTTTCAGCAAAAATTCTGCACATTTCCTCCGTAAGACCCGATATTATCTTTTCAAGTTCGGCTTTCGACTTACGTATGTCCGCAATCTGTTCAGACATGAAACGATATCTTTCCGAAACTTCCTTGTATTCTTCAATAGCATCTACATTGACACTTCCCAAAGCTCTTATCTTGTTTTTCACATCGGAAAGCTGTTTCTGTGCCTCTGCCATGTTGTCGATTTTTACGGCAATCTGAACAGCCTCCGAACGTGTAAGCTCGTAAACTTCGAGTAACTGTCTTATGATATTGTCTGAATCACGACTGACATTTGCACGTCTTTCCTCAAGCCTTGTAATCTCACCCGAAAATTTTTCCTTTACGGCGTTTGTCTCTTTAAGACCTCGCTGGATTTCATTTACAAGACGGTTCTGCTCAGTGTGCATCGCCTGATACTGCTTTATCTGATTCAGATAAACATCAGTATTGTCTTTAAGACTTTCAAGTTTCAGACGTATTTTTTCTGTTTCAGACTTCTTTTCATTAATTTCACTTTCAAGTCTTTTTATTTCGTTACTGAAATTTCTCTTAGTCCTTTCCAGTTCAGCAAAACTTGCGTCAACTCTTAAAATCTCACCTTCATGTGCCTGAATATCCTTTACAAGTTCCGTTTCTCTTATTTTGAGATGTGAAAATTTTTCAGAAAGTTCCGTCCTGCTTCTGCGGAGTTTTTCACGGATATCCTGTCCCTGAGCAAGTTCCTGCTCTGCTTTCTGAATTTTTTCATAGATGTCTGCAAGATTTTTTTCAGCCGTTTCAATAGTATTTTCTGCCAGTCTTATTTTTTTCTCCGTCTCGTCAATAAGACGGACTGAATTTTCAGTCTGTGACTTCACCTGCTCCGAAAGAAGTTCAAGAGTTGAAATGCCTGAATCAAGACGTGCAATATCCGCACCGTATTCCGAAAGAGAAGATTTTATATTTTCCGTTTCAATACGTATTTTCTCGGATTCGGCACGCAGTTTTTCAGCCTTTTCACGAAGTCCGTCACGGTCGGCGGAAAGCCTTGCAATTTCACTGTCAAGCCTGTCTATTTCATTTTTACGTGTAATAATTCCTGCTGTTTTCTGAGCAGAACCACCCGTAAACGAACCGCCTGCATTTATAACCTGACCGTCAAGTGTTACTATTCTGAACCTGTAGCCGTACTTTTTGGCTATAACAACAGCACAGTCAATATTTTCGGCTATAACAGTACGACCAAGCAATGACGACATAATACCGCTGAATTTCAGGTCATAATCAACAATCTGACTTGCCACCGCTTCAAATCCCGTACAGTTTTCAAGTCCCTGCTCGTTGAGTTCACGCCCCTTTACAGAGGTAACGGGCAGAAAAGTTGCACGTCCGCCTTTCTGTTCCCTGAGAAAATTAATACACTGTTTTGCGGTTTCCTCATTTTCAACGATAATATTCTGCATTGCTCCGCCGAGAGCTGTTTCAACCGCAAGGGCGTATTTCTGTTCAACTCCCGTATTCTGTGCGACAGTTCCGAAAACACCGTTTATACGTCCCTGCTTTGAAGCTCTCAGAACAGACTTTACACTTCCTGCAAAACCCTCCATATTATTGTCAAGGTCGTGCAGAATTTTTCTTCTCTGTTCCTTTTCCCTGAGTTCGTACAGAACACTTTCAAAATCCTTTTTAGCCTGTTCAAAGTCCGATTTTTTTGTTTCGCAAAGTTTCTCACACTCCGAAAGTCTGTTTTTCAGTACTTTGGATTTTTCGGAAAGCTTTTCCGAGTTTTCCTTATAAAGATTTATTTTTTCAATATATCCGCAGAAAGTTTTTTCGTACGAACCGCTTTTTTCACGCAGTTCCGCAAGTCGCCGTGTTTCTTCTTCAACCGTCCTTTTCGACGATTCACATGAAAAACGATATTCACTCTGTTTTATATACAGACTGTTTATTTCACTTCCTGCCCTGTCAACGCTGTCACCAAGCTGTGAACTGTCCTTCTCTGCTTTTTCAAAACTTTTTTCCGTTTCCGAAATCTCTTTCAGCAAGTCAAGGCGTTGCTGTTCAAGATTAGAAATACTTTCCTCTACGTTTTTTCTCTGACTTATAAGCACAGCACGTGTTTTTTCGGATTCTTCAATACTTTTTTCTGCCGAAAATTTAGTCGTTTCACAGTGTTTTATATCATTTTCAAGTACAGCCGTATCAGACTTCATCTTTGATGCGGTCTGTTCTTCTTCGAGCATTTTCCGACGCAGTTCGTCCGACCGCACCGTACTTTCCTGCATCTTCCTGTAACCTTCATCAAGCTTCTTTTCCTGTTCACGAATATCATTCTCAATGTTTTCGTACTCGGTACGGCTTATAAGAATTTTTTCCTCAAGCTGTTCAAGAGTCTTTTTCATATCTTCGAGACGGCTGACCCACACGGAAATTTCAAGCTTTTTTCTTTCTTCCGCCAACCTGACGAATTTTTCAGCTTTCTGTGACTGAACTTTCAACGGTTCAATTCTGCTTTCGACTTCGGCATGAATCTCGGTAAGCCTGACCATATTTTCCTGTGCGGCTGTAAGTTTCCGCTCTGCTTCAAGCTTCTTATAGCGGAATTTTGAAATTCCTGCCGCTTCTTCAAATATATCACGACGTTCGTTACTCTTTGCACCTACTATTTCGGCAATTCGTCCCTGTCCGATAATCGAATAACCGTCACGACCAAGACCCGTATCCATAAAAAGTTCGTTTATGTCTTTAAGTCGGACAGGTTTTCCATTTATCATATATTCACTGTCACCGCTGCGGTAAAGTTTTCGTGTTACGGCTATTTCTTCACCTGCATCGGCAATAGTTCCGTCAGAATTGTCTATATTAAGGGTAACGGCGGCGAAACCCATTGCTTTTCGTGCAACAGTACCTGAAAAAATAACATCTTCCATTTTATTTCCCCTGAGAGTCTTTGTTGACTGTTCTCCGAGAACCCAGCGAACCGAATCACCGATATTACTTTTTCCACTGCCGTTCGGACCTACTACCGCCGTAAGTCCCTTGTCAAAATTAAGACTTATTTTATCGGGAAAAGACTTAAAACCCTGTATTTCAAGTGATTTCAGGTACAATTCATCTCACCTCCCCGACTTCGTAAACAGAAATATTACTGTCACCGATAAATTTTATTTCCACGCCACTGCTCCTGAAATATTCAATATTTGCTTTCTTCTGTCCGACTGCCTTGCTTATGCATGACGGATTAACAGCAATTCTGTAAATATTGTTTTGCGGTTCGTTATATGCAATGAATTCTTCCGTCCTCCACCTGTAAATAAGGCTTTCACAGACCTCACGGAATGCAGGGTGATAAAATCCGCCCACCATGTCACGCTCGACAAATTCGCTTGCATGAAGTCCGCACTTGATTACTTTTATTCCCTCATACTCAAAACGCATAAGTGCAATGGAACATATGTCAAAAACCGTTTCAGATTCAAACGGCTTATATTCTCCTGATTCCAACAATTCGGCAAGCTTAGTGCCTTTAAGTATCACAACGGGATAAATCCTCACCGTGTCAGGACGTATTTCAATAATATCATCAATAGTTTCAAACTCATTTTCTTCGGTACTTTTATAAAGTCCGACCATCATCTGTAAACCGAGTTCAAAACCGTACTCACGTATAAGACGGCAGGCATTGTAAACGTCCTCCGACGTATGCCCTCTGTCGTTCGCTTCCAAAACTTTGTCATTCATGGACTGAGCTCCGAGTTCAATCGCCGTAACGCCGTACTTTTTCAGCAGTTCAAGTACTTCCCTGTCTATGCAGTCGGGACGGGTCGAAATACGTATACCCCTGAATTTATCCTCACCGACAAATTCATAAGCCGTTTCAAGAAGCTGAATCATGTAACCACGTGGAATAGCCGTGAAACTTCCTCCGAAAAACGCTATTTCGGTATTTTCGGGACATCTTATCTCATTGAGTGCTTTTTCACATATCTGTCGTACTTCTTCCGCAGACGGAACTTTTTCCGCACCGCTTATGATGTGCTGATTACAGAAACTGCACATATTCGGACAGCCGACATGAGCAATAAAAATTGAAATATTACTGTGCTTCATAGCCCATGAGTTGCAGTGCTTCTTTGGCAGCAAGCTGTTCTGCTTCCTTTTTGCTCCTGCCCTTTCCACTGCCGATAACCTGCGAATTAAGACGTACTTCAACAACAAAACGCTTATTATGGTCAGGTCCTTCCTCACCTATGAGTACATATTCTACTTTTTCTTCGGGATTCTTCTGTACAATTTCCTGTAATACTGTCTTGAAATCGCTGAAAGCAGGTTTCTGAGGGTGCTGAACGTCCTCAGGCATAAAACGCAGGATATGTTTTGCAGCGGGTTCAATTCCTCCGTCGAGGTAAATAGCCGCAATTACTGCTTCAAAAGCGTCGGCAAGAATCGACGGTCTTTCACGTCCTCCCGTATTTTCTTCACCTTTTCCGAGAAAAAGAAACTCCCCGAGATGTATTTGCTGTGCAAAGACGTGAAGCGACTTCTCACATACAAGTGAAGCACGCATTTTAGTAAGTTCACCCTCGGCAACTTTGAGACTTTTATATAAATAGTCGGAAACAACTATTGAAAGTACACTGTCACCGAGAAATTCAAGACGTTCGTTGCTTCCCGACGGATTTTTCTTTTCATTGGCATACGAAGAATGTGACAAAGCCTGATAAATAAGATTTTTATCTTTGAATTTATATCCGATAATTTCTTCCAGTTTTGAAATTTTATCCATTTTTTACAACTCCTTTGAAGTTTCTGCCATTTTTACAGCATATTTTTCAATTACTCCCGAAACGTCCGTTTTAACACATTTCTGTGCTTGTCTTACAGCATTGAAAAAAGCAATGCCGTCGGAACTTCCGTGTGCCTTTATCACAGGCTTTTTCACACCGAGAAGTGCAGAGCCTCCTACTTCCTTATAGTCCATCTGTTTACGGAATTTTCTGATTTTTCCAAGTGAAAATACTGCACCGACTTTTCCCGTTCCCGAAAAAATCCACTTTATCTTCTTACTGAAAAAAGAACCCATTCCCTCATAGAGTTTGAGTGCGATATTTCCCGTAAAACCGTCCGTAACAACTACCTGACATTCACCTTTAGGCATATCCCTTGCTTCAATATTTCCGACAAAGTTAAGACCTGATTTTTCAAGAAGTTTATAAGCTTCTATTTCAAGTTCCCTACCCTTTGTCTCCTCCGCACCTATATTCAGAAGCGCAACTTTCGGCTTTCTTATGCCCATTACCTTCTCCATGTAGGCACTGCCCATAACCGCAAACTGCACAAGCATTTCGGGACGACATTCTGTATTTGCACCTGCGTCGGTAAGAATAAAACTTCCTTTGTCGGCAGGCAGAACGGGTGATGGTGCAATTCGCTTTATGCCCTTTATACGCTTGACAATGAACGTCGCACCCATTACCAAAGCCCCAGTACTTCCTGCCGAAACAAAAGCATCACCCCTGCCGTCTGCGAGGAGTTTCAGACCGAGTGCCATAGATGTATTTTTTCCCGACTTAATAATTTCTTTCGGTTCTTCATGTATGTCAAAAACTTCGCTTGTATGTTCAATTTCCATACCATCAAGACTTATGCCGTTTTTTTCCGCACATTTTTTTATTTTCTTTTCGTGTCCTGTAAGTACAATATTCACACCAAGTTCTCTGACTGCCATTTCACAGCCTTTAAGAACCTCCAGCGTTGCATTATCTCCGCCGAATGCGTCAACTATTATTTTCATAATAAATCCTTTCCAGCTCATGTTTTAGCGATTCTACGGCACGATTTGCATAAACGCCGTATTTCTGTTTTTTGTCCTTTATTCTCACACTGATGTCGGGAAGTATTCCCATATTTGCACCCATAGGCTGAAATTTTCCGTTATTATATGGGTCACTTATATATGCAGTCAACGCACCGGTCATGGTATCGGACGGAAGTTTCAGCGGTTCAAGACCCTTTATTCTCCTCACGGCTGAAATACCTGCTACAAGTCCACTCATTGCCGACTCCATATATCCCTCAACACCTGTTATCTGTCCTGCAAAATATATGTCGGGATTTTCCCTCACCGAAAAATCAGAATCAAGAATTTTCGGACTGTTTATAAAAGTATTCCTGTGCATAACACCGTAACGCATGAACTCGGCATTTTCAAGACCTGTTATCATTGAAAATACTCTTTTCTGTTCACCGAATTTAAGATTTGTCTGAAAACCTACCAGATTAAAAAGCGTACCCTCACGGTTTTCACGCCTTAACTGTACAACCGCATACGGTCTTTTGCCTGTTCTTATATCGGTAATGCCGACCGGTTTCATAGGTCCGAAACGCATGGTGTCAACACCTCTCGAAGCAAGTACTTCAATAGGCATACAGCCTTCATAAACGCTGAAAGGGTGTGTTTCAAAGTCCTTTAACTGAACTCTTTCCGCAGAAACAAGTGCTTCATGAAAAGCAAGATATTCTTCCTTGTTCATCGGACAGTTTATATAATCTGCGTCACCTCTGTCATAACGTGAAGCAAAAAAGACTTTTTCCATGTCGAGACTTTCTGCTGTAACTATCGGTGCGGCTGCATCGTAGAAACTAAGTCCCTCACCGCAGATACTCTTTATATTTTCAGCCATTGCACCCGAAGTAAGCGGACCTGTTGCAATTATTGTCATTCCGTCGGGAATTTCCGTAACCTCTCCGCCTATTACCTCTATAAAAGGGTGATTCCTTATTTTTTCCGTAACGCTGTCGGAAAATTTTTCCCTGTCTACTGCCAACGCTCCTCCTGCCTCAACAGAATTTTCCTTTGCACACGGAACAGTAAGTGAGC
>CAMWGS010000072.1 GCA_947173865.1 uncultured Ruminococcus sp. | reverse complement strand
TTATAAATGAACTTGTAACGCCGACAAAAAGTTCGTACATACCGCACTCCCTTGAACCTCTCAGAGCAGAAAGACCGTCCATAAGAGTTTTGGCGGAAGTGATGTCAGCAATTGACACAGGAATATCTTTCTTGTTTGTCTTTTTTGCCGTCTGTACAAGCAGGTCAAGAGTTAAATTATTATAGGCGTTTTCAGGAGAATCGCTCTCAAGAAGTTTGTTTATTACCGTATCATAAAAATACGGAAAACTCATTCCAGACGCATAACCGTGAAGTGCGTCGGCTGATTCGTAAGAATACGCCATAGGGTAACAGCCGTGCAGATTTTCGGGAATTTTACGCAGTTTCGGTGATTTTATCTTTCCGCCCGAAATCAGCTTATAAATGCCCAGACTGTGAAAACCACCTGTAACCACAAGAACTTTTTCATATTTCTGCATAGCCTCCGTTATTCTCTGTGACATATGACTTTCACGGGCAAGCGTACCGTCTGTTTTCATTTCATCTTCGGAAGTTTCAAAACGTGTTATTATGCAATAAGTGTGAAGCTGTTTCACGAACTTTTCGGGAGTTAAAAAAATTCCTGCTATCTCAAAGTACTTTTCCCAGAATTCTTCAAAACTGCGGACGTTTGTTTCCTCACAGATTTTTTCATATAATTTACTTTGCGTAAGATGTGAATCATCTGCATAACTGTGTTTTTCGGTATTTTTACGCAAACCTTTCTGCTCTGACGTATTGATAAGTATATCACAGTAAGGCAGGTCAATGAACTCCGCAGGAATACCCAGCGTTTTTGCCTGTTTCATTGCGTTATACTCAGGTGACGAATACAGAAAAGGATAATAGCATTTATAGTCCTCCGCACTTTCACTCACAAGTTTTTTAGAATCCTTGTAATAATAGTAAACGGCTGACGGAAGTTTTGTATTTTCGTCGGTAAGTACGGGGATAAGATTATTGGCATTTTCAGGTCCTTCAATAAGAATTATGTCGGGTTTGTATTCGTTGATTGTCCTTACAAGCTGATACGAACAGACAGGACTGTGATGACGTACAGGAAAAAGCAGAAGCCTTTCCGACAGGTCGAAAGGAATCATTTCAGCAATTTTGCTGTTTCCGAGTATTTTTTCCATAATCCACCAACTTTACCTTTTTCCTTTACTGCCGTACGGAAATAAGACTTTAATTTTTCGAGGTCGTCCTTATTTTCCTTACATACCGCACCGAGAAGATTTTCAGTCATAACATTAAGGTCAACCTGTCCGTCACCGTAATACCATGCATGGCTTATAGTCTGATAGTAAACAGAAACCGCTTCGGCTGTACTCATAACCGCAGACGGCTTGTCAATGCGTGTTCCCTTGTCAGTCACACCCTCACGGAGTTCGTGATAAGTAACCGCAAGCAGTTCAGCCGCATCAACGTCAACAGGCATATCAATATGACCTGCTTTCGCAAGGTTCTGAGCCTCACGTATAATAATCTGTTTTTCAAGTCTTACGTCCTTTACAGGTTCAACCGTCTCAAAATTAAAACGTCTTTTCAAAGCTCCTGACATCTCATTAACGCCTTTGTCACGGGTATTCGCCGTACCTATTATATTAAATCCCGGACGGGCAAAAACAAAACCGTCGTCAGCGAGTTCTGGAATATTAAGAATCTGGTCACTCATTACAGAAATAAGACTGTCCTGAATTTCAGCAGGTGTACGTGTTATTTCTTCAAAACGTGCGAAAATTCCCTTTTCCATTCCAACAAGAAGCGGTGACGGTACAAGAGCTTCACGACAAGGACCTTTTGAAAGCAGAAGTGCATAATTCCAGCTGTACTTAATCATATCTTCGGTAGTTCCTGCCGTTCCCTGTACGGTATTTGTACTCACTCCGCAACAACCAGCCGAAAGAAGTTCTGAAAGCATGGTTTTAGCCGTTCCGGGTTCGCCGACAAGCATAAGCCCACGGTTTCCCGCAAGTGTTATAATACACCTTTCAACAAGAGCATCGTTGCCGTAGAACTTTCTTGAAATCTCAACGTTTCCGTCGTCTGTCTTTATTTTTCCGCCGAGAATGAAAGTTCTTACTGCTTTAGGGGAAAGCTTCCAGTTTTCAGGACGCTTTCCGTTGTCGTACTTTGCAAGCAGTTCAAGTTCGTCTGCATAACGGACTTCAACAGGCGGTTTAATTAAATTCTTTTCCATATATTTTATCCTTTCATTATTGTTCTTCTGTTCCTGCAATTAAAGTCAACTGCATAACTATTTCACTGAAATAACGTGGGTTTACGTCTTTGATTTTAAGCTTTTTATTAGTTCCCTTACGATAGAAATAAAGTGTTTCGAGAGTCATCATTTCATTCTGCATCAAATCAATGCACATTCCGCTGAATTCTATTTCTGTACGGTAACCCTCAGAAACGGTAATGTCATCATCGTGTACAAATTCCATAAAAAAGCCTGCGTCCTGCGGACAACCTGTCTCCCAACCCATTTTTGTGAGCTTGCCCCTGAGTGTATAGTCACTTACTTCCTTACCCTCAAAACGTGATATACCTTCCTGATTGAGTTCGGATTCATCAGGTTTATAGAACTGTCTGCCAAGCTGATTTAACGGCTGAATTATTTCGTAGTCCGAAAGCTGTTCTGACCATGACGCACGCTGTTCGTCAGTAAGTTCAATCGGGTGGACAAGTCCTATTTCCGCATTTTCGGGGATTTCAAATTCATTTTCATCAATATTTGTAAAACTTCCGTCATCCATATATCTGAAACTTTCTTTAAGTTCGCCGTATTCGTAAATGCCCCATATCAGACCTACGGCAAAACAGTGCATAACGGGATTCTTAACAAAGAGATTATTCCATGCTTCACCAGTCCACTTTCTGTCGCACATAAGAACGTATTCAAGACGGCTTTTCTGACTTTCAATAACTGCCTTAATCTGCTTTTTCATAATCTTGAAATCGTTGTAAGACTTTTCAGCAAGTTCCTTGTCGTCGTTCACACCTGGTTTAGCCATATTCTTTACTTTTTTGTCACCGTTATAAATTTCCAGTTCGAGCGATGGAGTAAGATAAACTTTAAACTGTCTCTTTCCGTAGTCAAAAACACGGCACATATTCTCGTCAAAATTCATATCGGGAACAATTCTGTCACCGAGTTCCTCTTTAGTTATGCCAAGTTCCTTTGAGGCTATGTCAAGTGCGGAATTTGCGGCATTTCGTACCTGTCTGTGCTTGAACTTACGAGCCATGTTATCAACGTTCATAAGTGCTTCGGAACTGCCGTTCACCGCCATTGAATAAACCGCTTCGGAAGCAATAGCCCCCCTTGAATGTTCCGACCATTCCTTTATATAGTGTTTGAGATTTTCCATCATATCGTGACCGCCGTGAACTCCGCAGAACCAAAGCACCCATTTTGTCTTTGCTGCCGCACCCTTTTCAAGCCAGCGACCAAAAACATCAAGTGTAAAATCACCCAGTTCGTCAGGATTTATTTTACCGGCGATTTCAAGAGCAGTTTTGTTTACAGTAACAGAGGTCATTTCCGAATAAATTATAATCAGGGCTTTCAGGTAATCTTCCGACACTTCTCCGCCGTCCTTAAAGTGTACGGTTTTATAAGGGTGTTCAAAAAGCCATGCAACTTTTTTAGCCTTTGAGGCACGCACAAGCCCTGAAACTATGTCAACATTTTCCGAACTTTTTCCGTCAGTTTCCGTACTGTAATTCACGTCAAGAAGCAAAGCAATACGTGTCTTGATTTTTTCGGACTTTTCCTTTTCAAAAGCCTTTTCGAGTGCCTCACGGTAATCTTCGGGCTTCTTCTTTTCAATTACAGATACCGCAATTTCACGTATACCTGCTTTTTTGGACTGCAAAAATTCAATAATGTCGTCTTTCCAGTTGTTAGAGGAAATAACTTCCGTAACCGCTTTTTTTACAAACTTGCTTGTATCGCCGACAAGTGCGAGAATCTGAGATTTATACTTGTCTGCATCTGCTATGCCGAGGCCTGAAACATATATCCACCTTGAATTAATATTCATGTCTTTAATGTCAACGTCTGCGAACATATCGGCACGTTCCGCAATGGCATTTGCAAAATTGAACATAACTTCGTCTTTTTCGCTCCATATGCTTTCAATAAAGTTTCCGAGTGTTTCAAGAATAATTTCAGCGGATAAATTCTGTTCCGCAAGAATATTTATAAACTGTTTTTCGTTACCTTTGAGTTTAAAATCGGTATAATATTTGAAAATCCACCAGGAAATCGACTTGCTGACAGCACAAAGAGTTATGACACGTTTCATAAAATCGTCGAAACCATATGTTTCTTTATAATTGCTTTGTTCTCCGTTATAGCCTCTCATTACATCATCTTTGATAAGCGGGAGAATATCATTTATAGTACCGTTTCCCATAAGATAACTGCGTACTTCGTTCTTACACTTAAAATGATTGCTTACATTCCTTGAAACACGTACCTGTGCTTTTTCTTTCAGGGCGTTTTCCTTAATGATGTACTTCGGATTTGCCTTTGCTAAAATATCAGCCATTATCTTTGCCTTAGAAACGTCCGAACGTAATTCCATAGCCTTAACATATTCGTCAGTATACTTTACGGCAAGCGTTTCAAGATGATTACGGACATATTGGTTAATCATATGCTTGTCCACAAGATAAGCTATGTACACATAGTCCACGCAGTCGGGAATTTCAGCAATCATATCAAGTACTCTCTCAGGATTCGGCATATTGTCAATGGCATATTCTGCAACCTGAATTTCTTTGCATTTCTTTACAGCGTCAGTAAAATATTTACGGCACTTATCGGAAAAATAAGCTCCCTCTCCCGTCGCACACATAAGCTGAATATAAACAGACGGATTCCTGTCAATAAGTCCGTGAACGTATTCAACAGCCTTTTCAACAACGTGGTCAGTTTCAGATTTTGAAACAAGCTTTGCTATTATGCCCTTCTTTTCAGGTACGAGACTCTGATTCAAAGCATATGCACAAAGCTGTGCAATTGTAACAGGATTGTCGTCTGCGAAATCAACAGCGTCAACACAGGTCTGAGGGGACTTAATCTTGAAACCATAACTTACAAAAAATCTCCCCTGCAATTGTGCCACATACATCGCCAGCAGGCAGGCTTCCGCCTTTTCCCCGAATCTTGAAGACATAATCTTGATAAATCTATCTTCCTGTTTTATAAACTTATCGTAATATCTACAGGCACACATAACAAATACATATGCATACGAACCATAAATAGCCTGTGAAAGCAGTATATAACGCTCAAAAAGTTCCTCACTTTTCGTAGAAATGATTTCACGCTTTATAGCTCTTTCAAGCTTTTCACGCTTGCTCCACTCATCATTTATAAGTGCGTGACGTGGTATTCTGTCAAGCAGGGAGTTGTTTCTTTCCTTTGATGTGTCGAGATACTCAACAGCAATTTCTATGGCTTCCTTTCTTATACCGTAAACACTCATAGCTTCGGCAAGCTTAGGAAAATCAGTTGTGTTTCCGTTTGAATAAAGCATTTTATTTATTTCCTTTCATATTATATAATGATGTGATAATTTCAAGGCGTTTTCTGCCTTGATGGATATATTCGTTGATTTCCCGCATTTTCAGAAGAACGTCGGTACTGTTCCCGTCAACACTGTGGCGATACGACGAAGCACAATGCATAAACTCCCTGATAAGCCTGCTCAGACCCTTTAAACCGTAATTGAACGCAAGGTTTTCAAGCTTATGGTCATTTTTTATATCCGCCTGTAGTCCGCCACGTACAATAATGCACATTCTGTCATTTATCTCAGAAAAGAGACTTATTATTCTTTCTGCATAAACCGCAGAAACGTCAATATCCCGATAGCTTTCAGGAAGTTCGTACGCTTCGGGAACAGGCGGTTTTATAAAGTCGTATATCTCTATAGGGAAAAGAGTTAATTCGCCGTCGAATATATAGGCAGATGCAAGAAATACATAATTTTTTTTCGGCTTCTTAATCATTCTTTCACCTATGCTTTCAAGAAGCTTTATAAATTCCTTTGTCTCCGCACGGTACTTTGCACGAACGGAAATTCTGTTTCCCTGAATGTCCTCCAGAATAATTATATACTGCTGACTGTACTTATCAAAAGTACTTTCAATACACTTTTTCGGCTGTACAAAACAGAGTTTTTCAAGTTCGTTTTCAGGATTTTTTTCAGAAGTTTCTATTGCAAGCTTTCTGAAATCGGTATAAATCATATCACGGACTTCGTCGCAGTCCAGAACCGCTTTACAGTTTGAAATAATCTGTGTTTCCTGTGAGGACGACAATTTACCTCCGCTGACTTTAGCGTAAGCAAGTTTCATTTCAGAGTGCATCATACTGCTCATAGACGTGACCATTCCCCAAGGGTAAGCAACACTTCTGAAATGTTTTTGTGTATCATTATAGAAAACGGGTCTCAAATCTGACAACGACAAAAAACGTTGTTCCGCATAAACGTCCATATTCAGAAAATAGTAAATTTCCCCTTCGTACTCACTGCCTTTAACATTCCTTTGTCCTATAGGCAGAATATCAAGATTTCCTTTATAGTCGGTGTAAGTCTGACGGAAAGTGCCGAGTTGTTCGGGTTCAATATAATCCGCTTCAAGAAGTTCAAGAACGGCAATACATCTGCATAATTTAGCCGTAAAGTTTTCCATGCTGAAAGACGCACGCCTTGCTATACAGTCAGAAAGACAGTTTCCCGTTTCCCTTAATGCACGCTCTGCGTCTGCCATTTTAAGAGAATGACAACGCACCGCCGATGCCTCCAGCATATCAGGCAGATTTTCAGGTATACGCACAAGACCGTATTTTAATATACTTCCGAGTGTTTCAAGACACTGTTTCACACAGTTATGTATTTTTTCAATATCACGCTCCGAAATCTGTCCTTTCTTTTTATCCTCTTTTACTTCTGCGACAGGTTCAGACTGTTCAACGGGAGTTTCAGGCTGTACAGGTTCGGCAGATTCTGCGGTAAAATCAAGTGAAACATTATTCCGCAGAACAAGAATAGCCCCTACTATATGACGGCATATTCCCCTTGCAACGCAAGTACATTTACTTTCGGCAAGCGGTACTGATATTGTACACGTTTCACCGCCAGTCCTTACTGTTGCCGAATTTTTGCCCAAGTCAAAATCCGCTTCCGCACCGTCGGTGTCCTTACAGGCACGCTTGTATGTTCCTTTGTTTGAAAGACCGACGAGAAAGTTTTCGTCTGCAAAAACAAGCACCTTTTTCAGTTCGTCCAAAAAAATTCACCTCTGTTCACGAAAAAATTTTTCCTATGTAATCTCCAAGCTGTTCGGGAGTCAACGCACCGACAAATGCTCCCATGTTGGCGAGTATCTGTCCAAGATTCCTGTCATACGACGGACGTGCTTCTTCGTCAAGTGCGGTGAGAAAACTTAGTTTTGCACCGCTTTCAATAATATTCTTACTTATGTTAAGCAGACGGCTTCTCTCCGCACCTTCATACAAATCTGTAACCACTATAACACACGTATGTGATGGCGTACCTATAAGGCTTTCACAGTAACCCAACGCACTGCCTATGTCAGTACCACCGCCAAGCTGTACACTCATAAGAACTTGTGCAGGGTCATCGGCTTCGTCGGAAAGGTCAACAATGCTTGTATCAAAAATAACAAGCTTTACTTCCGCAAACGGCAGATTTGAGATAATCTGTGCCATGACCGCACTGTATATAATTGACCCTGTCATTGAACCGCTCTCGTCTATGGCAATAATAACACGCTTATTATTATAGCGTCTTACACGACTGCTGAAATATATATCTTTAAGTACAATCTGCTGACGCTCCGTATCATAATTTTTAAGATTACGTCGGATAGTCTTTTTTATATCGAGATTTCTCGCAGAATGTACGGGACTTGACGAATTTCTGTCTATTCTTCCGAGAACCGAACGACGTATATCATTCTCAAGTTTTTTTCTTATATCGTCGGCAACCTGCTTTGCAATTCGTTTAGCTGTTTCAAGCACTTCACCTTTCATAAGATGTTTAAGCTGTAAAACGCTTTTTAGCAGATTCATATCAGGTTTGAGCTGTTCAAGAACTTTCTTGTCAGTAAGCAGCTCTGTCATTTCAAATTCTTCAAGTGCGTGCTTTTCAAGTTCTTCTGCTGTCTGATTCGGGAAAAGTTTACGTACCTTTGTAAGCCATTCGGCAGCCGTCAGAACCGTTTCATCAAGACTGCCCGACCGTTCACCCGAGCGGACATCATCGCCCTGTGAACGACTGTAAAGATAGTCAAGTAGTTGCTCCATGTCCTGAAACTGACGTATATCACGACTTTCACCGCCGAACTGTAATTGTTTGTCGGAAAGACCTCCGAGAACGAGTCTCCAACGGTTTACAGCGGTTTGTGAATAATTATCGGGAGTATTCATTAAATAAAAAATTCTCCTTTCGGTATATTATGTAAATCCTGAAAAATAACTGAACATTTATTCTATTATCTATTATAACAT
>CAMWGS010000071.1 GCA_947173865.1 uncultured Ruminococcus sp. | reverse complement strand
ATATATAACTAAATATATCATCAAAGACTGTAAAAAAATTCTTGGTCAATTCTTTTGGCATAGTCGTGACCGTAAGAAGCCTGATATTACTTTTGAAAATATTGATTATGACAATGTTGATTCAAAAGAATATTTCAATGATTATGTCAGTATTTTTTTAAGACAGGTGAGGAAAACAGACGTATTGAGGCTGAAAAGAAACGCATGGTTGAATATTGTGAAGTTTGCTATGATACAATTCATGGTATTATGTTTAACTGTGAAACTGGTGAATTGTACTATGATGATTTACTTGATTATACTGACCTTGATGACGAATGGGTAACTCTTTTGGAATAGGGGTGATAGAATGAATCAGAAAGAAATAACGCTGTTGATGTCTTACGTGCTTAATAACCGTACACGTCTTGAATCAGAACTTGACAGACGGCAGTCAAATATTCGTATGCGTGAATTTACTCTTACCGATTGTGTTGAATGTGCCTATTCTTCCGTTTATCTTGAAGTGTTCAATCAGGTTACAACAGATATTCTTCATCGACGACAAAAAAACAGGGGAGTAAATCCCCCCTGTTCCTGCGGTCATTGTTCTGTCGGTTCTTCCTGACCTGCGTTCATGTCGTCGCTGATAAGCTTGTTAATGTAGCCGTTCAGACTTAGCCCCTTGCTTTCTGCGTGCTGTCTGATAACGTCTCTTTGACCTTTTTTGACCTGTAATGCTAATCTGGAACTTTCCATTGATAGTCTGATTGATGATATCAATGTTAAATTCGGTGATATCAAAAGTTCTGTCAGTGCTGATTTTACAAGGCTTATTGCCGTTATTGAAAGTGAGTTCAGAAAAACCGACAACATTCTTTCTCAGATACTTGGTGCTGTAAATTCACTTCCCGAAAAATTCGGTGAACTTCTTAAATATCTTTTTATTCCTCAAGAAGAACATTTTACACATCTTATTGATGAGATTAATAAACATTTCGGCTTTATTCATCAGATTATCAAGCTTGGTGACGTTCTTGTTAATGAATCGGATTTTAATGATTTTCAACCCTCTTATTCTATTGGTTTTGATTCTGATACTTACGGTCATTTCAAGACTGAAATTATTGATTTTTCTGTTGTTGCTCCTTATGTTGACATTATCAAAGGTATCAACACTGGAATAATTCTTTATTTCTTTATCCGCAGAACACGCCGAAAACTTCCCGATATTATCAACGGAACAGGAGGGGATTAATTTGATTACCGACGCTATTATTGAATTTTTTATGTCACCCGTCAACTATCTTATTGAAAACTTCGGACTTCCCGACGTGGTCAACATTGTGATTCCCGACAGTGCTTTTGACACTATTATTGAAATTATTCGTCCCCTTGGTTACTTCCTGCCGACTGACATTATTGTTGCCTGTCTGCTTGTTTCATTCTCTCTTGACCATTTTCACATTATATGGTCACTGTTTCTTCGTCTCAAATCATTCGCTTCTGTACATAGTTTCTTCTGAGGAGTTTGAAAAATGTTATTAAAAACCATAATATTCATCTGTAAAATGTTCCTTGTTTTTTTTGCTGTTGTTTCACCTTTTTTGGTGTTTGTGTTTGCATTCTGGCTCTACTGGCGTTTCATCGGCAAGATAAAACCGATAAAAAACGAAAAAGGACGTTTTAAAGAACATAATATTTTCCGCAGGTTGTTTATTGATTTTCCTAAACAGCTTGCCCATGACCTTATAACTATTGACCCTAACACGTTTAAGGAGTACGGAATGCACCTACTTTGCGGAGAACAGGGGAGCGGTAAAACCACTTTAATGGCTTACCTTGTCCGAAAATACAAGACAATATATCCCCGTGTCATTGTCAGGTCAAATTTTTCTTGCAGTATGCAGGACTATGAATTGACATCATGGGAGGAGCTTACCCTTGACACCAACGGCATTTACGGTGAAATTGACTGTATTGACGAGATTCAGAACTGGTTTTCATCAAATCAGTCAAAAAATTTTCCTCCCGATATGCTTACAATCATAACCCAGCAACGCAAAGTCAGACGTTGTATACTTGCCACATCACAGGTATTTACAAGAGTTGCAAAGCCTATACGTGAGAATACGTATTTGATGTACTATCCTTTTACTGTTGCAGGCTGTATTACTTTTGTACGTGTTTACAAGCCGATACTTGACGAACAAGGCAGTTTGAAAGAGAGAAAACTTAAAAAATTTTTCTTCTTCGTTCATGATGAGGAACTTCGCAGTATGTTTGACAGCTACAAAACTATCTGTTCACTTCGTGATTCAGGCTTCAAACCTGTATCGGAACAAATTAACAACGGAACAAATTAACAACGATTCAAAACCAACTGAAAAGGAAATTTCGGTTTCGCCGAAACGGAGACCGCAACTGCGGTCTCCGTTCGGGGAAACGAAATACTTTCATTGGTCTGAATCATACAATTTGTATGAAAATCTTTCGGCGAGCGGTTCGCCTGTGCCTTTCCTTGATTACATGATGAGCCTGAGCTTATTCCTTGGTCAGATAAGGAAGAACTGTGGTAGTACACGGCGGAGAGGGCAGGGGGGAATGCCCCCGAGCTTGCTCGGGGGCTTCCTTCCGCCCGACCGCTACTTGATTATATACACAAATTGGTGTCATTTAAAAAAATCCCTTAGAATAGGAGTTTGTTTCATGTCTATTCCATACTTCAATGCTAAAACAAAATGTTATCCCGACGGTTCAACGAGTACAGTTGTTTTTGATTCTCCTACTTTCAGAAGTCCCGATTGGTCACTTGCTGAATCTCTCAGAACAGCTATTCATAATTTTAGCTTTGAAGATTTTGGAAACAGACATTTCCGTAAATTATATCATCAGTCTAAAGAAATTAGTAAATTGGTTAAAATTGATACACGTATTATGAGTGATAATTTTATTCTGAGTGTTAAAAGAAATTTATTTCCGACTAAAAAAAAATCATTGAATACCGTCCCTCGCTCTGACAGTCTCAAACGTGCTAAAGACAGGATTTTTGACTATATTCTTTGTAATGAATTTGACTATTTTTTCACGGGAACTATTGACCCTAAAAAATTTGACAGTCAAGACCCTAAAGCCATATTGAAATATATTCAGAACTGGCTTAAAAATCTTGTAAGACGTAATAATTTAAAGTACGTTTTTGTTTCAGAACGTCATAAAAGTGGCAGGATTCATTTTCATGGGCTTATTAAGGGCGATAACCTTAATTTAGTTGATTCGGGTACAAAGCTTTATAAAGGCGTTAAAAAGCCTGTTAAAGACTATACAGCCATAAAAAAAGGTCTCAATACTGCCGACGGCAGAATTGTCTATAATCTGTCTAACTGGAAATTCGGCTTTACTACTTGCATTAATCTTGTCGGTGACCCTATGAATACCGCTTTTTATGTCACTAAATACATAACAAAGGACTGTAAAAAGATTTTCGGTAAGTTCTTCTGGCATAGTAGAGGACTTAAAAAGCCTGAAATTCGTTATGAAAATATTGACTATGACAGTATTCAGGCAAAAGAGTATTTTAATGAACATACTGGACATTTCAAGTATGTTTTCCGCCGTGGTGATGATAACAGACGCATTGAACAGGAGAAAGAGAAGTCTTTGAAACAACGTTCTATACTCGAAAAGGCTAAACAGCTTCTTTATGATGTTGTTAATGATTTGGTTGTTAATCGCAATACCGGTGAAGTTTTGGAATATGTTACTTTTTTGGAATAGAGGTGATAGAATGAATCAGAAAGAAATAACGCTTTTGATGTCCTATGTACTGAACAATAAAGACAGATTGGAAGATGATGTCAGGCAATTACAGTCAAATGTACGTTTTCGCCGAATTGATTCCGCTGACAGTATGGAGCTTACTAAATCGTTGATTTACCTTGAAGCTTTCAATGAAATTACCACACACATTCTCTGCCTGTTGAGTCTTTACCCCGACGACAAAAAAACAGGGGAGTGATTCCCCCCTGTTCCTGCTGTTGTGCATTGTGCTGAATCAGAATTGTTTCATCAGCGATTCAGATACAGCATATTTCACAAATCATTGTTCTTTCGGTTCTTCTTGACCTGCGTTCATGTCGTCGCTGATGAGCTTGTTGATATAGCCGTTCAGGCTTAGCCCCTTGCTTTCTGCGTGCTGTCTGATAACGTCCTTTTGACCTGTTTTAACCCTTAACTTGATTTCTTCATATGCTTTAGCATTGTATTTTGCACTTGCTACTGTTTGTGATTGTGCCATTGTCTCACCTCCATGTACATTATACCATAATTTTAATAATGTGTCCATTATACAATATGCACTAATTTTTAATAATGTACCCATTATATTTCTTATGTTTTGCCAATTGACATAATGGGTGCATTATGGTATAATAGAATCATGGAAAGAGGGAAAACCCCGAAAACAAAATTTATTAGAAAGGTCTGATATTATGAAAAGAGTGAAAGAGTGTACTAAATGTCCTGAGTGTATTTATTACGAAAAATGTTCTGTATATGCTCCTGAGAGAACGGAGTGCAAGACAGTTGACGGTCTTTTATGCAATTTATCGGTTTGCTGTGAGGACTTTGTAAGCCGAAAGAGCATTGATGACATCTATGAGGAACAGAAAATGACAGAACCTTATGCAAAAGAAAGCACCTCATCTGCTGAAATTCCGAATGATAATTCTTTCAGTGAAATATGTGTGAACTGCCGTTCCTGTATTCATTTCCGAAAATGTCTTGATTCAGACAGGTGTTATTTTTGTCGCCTTGAGTCTGACAGCCCTTATCATGTTTTTGCCTGTGAGACTGACAGTAATATTGAATGCAGGGGAAAATATCTTGACTGTCATCAGAACGAGTGCGAATATCTCGATTATCTTGAATCTTTTGAAGTTCTTAATGATGAACTGCCATTCTGAATGTTGAAAACTATTTCTAATTGCACCAAACTATTATTTGGTGCAATTTTTAGACTGGATATTTGGAATTAACTTCCTTGTTGACATATTTAGAAAATGTTGATATAATAAATAAAAAGCGAGGTTGAAGAAATAATGAAAAATTACAACAATGAAAACAATCCTGAGTTTCTCAATAATTACCTTGTTCATCTGAAAGTAATCAGGATGCTTTCAGAACGTACCATTCAGGAATATTATTTTGATATACGTCTTTTCCTGAAGTATATACATAAAAACAAAACAGGTTCTGAGAATGAAATTGTTGATGATACAGATATAAGCAGTATGAGTACAGACGAACTTAAAGAAATTTCGGTCAAAGATATATATAACTTTATATTTTATGTTTCTGACGAACGTAATAATGAAAAGCGTTCACGTTCCCGAAAAATATCATCTTTACGCAATTTTTTTAAGTATATAACAAAAGTTGAACATATTACCGAGTATGACCCGACAAGAGATATTGATATGCCTTCGCCTAAAATGGCACTGCCAAAGTTTTTATCATTGAATGAAAGTATGCGACTTTTGGAAGTGTCGGATAACAGTGATTCAAGACGTGATTATTGTATAATTACTCTCCTGCTCAACTGTGGTATACGTTTAAGCGAACTTGTCGGAATAAATATTCAGGACGTTGACTTCTTTGAAAACCGCATAAGGATTCTCGGAAAAGGCAATAAGGAAAGAATGATTTATCTTAACAAAGCCTGTATTGACGCACTTGAAAATTATCTTGAAATAAGAAAACAGAATCTTAAAGCAGTCAATGAACCTGCTCTGTTTATAAGTAACCGTAATAACCGTATTTCAAAAAGACGTGTTCAGCAGATTGTTGAAAATACAATTAAAAACGCCGAACTGGACGGAAAAGGTTTTACAACACATAAACTGCGTCATACTGCTGCAACCCTTATGTATCAGTACGGTGGAGCTGATATACTTACCCTTAAAGAACTTCTTGGACATTCGAGTATTTCCACAACCGAAATATATACACATCTTAATAATGAACAGGTACGAAATGCAATTGAGAACAATCCGCTTGCGGACGTGAATTTCAGTAAAAAAAAATCCGAAGAAAAATAAATCTTCGGATTTTTTATTTTATTCAAACTTTATTACTTTGTAGCCTGCATCTTCAACTGCTTTTTTCATTGCCTTATTGTCAACAGTACAGCTTAATTCAATAACTGCTCTCCCCTGTTCATGACTTATTTCTGTTACCGTTACACCGTCTATGTTCTCCAGTGCTTCTTTTACATGGGATTCACAGTGACCGCACATCATGCCCTTTATTTTTATTGTAACAGTATTATTTTCAGACGAAATACTATTGTTTTTAAAATCATCGGATTTATTTATTTTTCGGTCTTTGCGTGAATCATGTATTTTAAGGAAATTAAGTCTGAGTGCATTGGTGACCACACAGAAACTCGACAGGCTCATTGCTGCCGCACCAAACATAGGATTTAACTGCCAGCCGAAAAGCTTTATATATACACCTGCCGCAAGTGGTATTCCTATCATATTGTAGATAAACGCCCAGAAAAGATTTTCATGTATATTTTTAAGGGTTGCACGGCTCAGCCTTATTGCCGCAGGAACATCGCTCAGACGGCTTTTCATAAGAACAACGTCAGCGGCATCAATCGCCACGTCTGTTCCTGCTCCTATTGCTATACCCATATCTGCACTTGTAAGTGCAGGAGCGTCATTTATACCATCGCCTACCATTGCAACTTTGCCTTTTTTCTTAAGATTATGGATTACACTTTCTTTACCGTCGGGAAGTACTCCTGCTATAACTTCGTCAACACCTGCCTGTCTGCCTATTGCCTTTGCCGTACGTTCATTGTCTCCTGTAAGCATTACAACATGAATACCCATATTCTGCAATTCTCTTACAGCTTTCGGACTGTCCTCCTTTATAACGTCCGCAACTGCTATGATACCAACAAGTTTATTACCCTCTGCAAAGAATAACGGTGTTTTTCCGTCCTCCGCCAGTTTTTCGGAAATTTCTTTCATGCTTTCGGGTATATCTGCCACAGTACTTATAAAATTATAGTTTCCTCCCGAAATCTGAACATTATTTCTCAAAGCTTTAAGACCGTTTCCTGAAATAGCCTGAAATTCTGTTACTTCTTCAACAGATATATTTTCCTGCTCAGCTTCTGACAGAATTGCCTTTGATAAAGGGTGTTCACTTTTTCTTTCAATAGCATATGCAAGTGACAGAAGATATTTTCCGTCTGTATCTTCATCTGTAATAATATCCGTTACTTTCGGCTCACCTGAAGTTATAGTCCCCGTCTTGTCAAGTGCGACAATGTTCGTTTTTCCCGTTTCCTCAAGTGAAACGGCAGTCTTGAATAGTATACCATTTTTTGCACCGACACCGTTTCCGACCATAATAGCTACGGGGGTAGCAAGTCCCAAAGCACACGGACAGCTTATAACAAGTACTGAAATTGCCCTTGCAAGAGAGTAACCGAAAGTCTGACCGACCATAAGCCATACTATAAAAGTAACAACAGCAATACATATTACGGCAGGAACGAAAATGCCCGAAACCTTGTCAGCTACTTTTGCAACAGGTGCTTTTGTGGCCGCCGAATTACTTACCATCTGTATTATCTGTGAAAGTGTTGTATCTTCTCCAACTCTTGTAGCTTCACACTTTATAAAGCCTGACTGATTCAGTGTTGCAGCTGAAACGTTGTCCCCTGCTTTTTTGTCAACAGGAATACTTTCACCTGTAAGTGCAGACTCGTTCACAGCACTTTCACCCTCGATAATTATTCCGTCAACTGCGATATTCTCACCAGGACGGACTACAAATATATCACCTTTCTTTACCTGCTCAACAGAAACAGTCTTTTCTTCTCCGTTTTCTATGATAACCGCTGTTTTCGGTGCAAGTTTCATAAGGCTTTTCAGTGCATCGGTAGTCTTTCCCTTTGAACGTGCTTCAAGAGTTTTTCCGACAGTAATGAGAGTAAGAATCATAGCCGCAGACTCAAAATAAAATTCGTGCATATAGTGCATTGTTTCAAGACCTTTTAACTGTGCGTCCGCCATTGCAAGCAATGCCCAGACACTATAACCAAATGACGCTCCCGAACCAAGTGCAACAAGAGTGTCCATATTCGGAGAACGACGGAACAGGCTTTTAAAACCGCTTATAAAGAACTTCTGGTTTATAACCATTATTATACCTGAAAGCAACATCTGTATAATACCAAGCATGATATAGTTACCGTCCATGAAAGACGGCAGAGGAAATCCCCACATACTGTAACCCATTGAAATATACATCAGTATAATTAAAAATCCCACCGAAGCCAGCAGCCTTTTTTTCAGCCATGGTGTTTCACGGTCTTTCAGCATATCTTCATTATCACTTATCTGACTTTTTTCAGAGCCTTTAAGTGATATTCCGTAACCTGCATTTTGCACTGCCGTTATTATTTCACTGTCGGAAGCGTTTCCCTCAACTCCCATAGAGTTGGTGAGCAAGCTTACGGAACACGAAGTAACTCCCTTAACGCCTGAAACAGCTTTTTCCACCCTTGCTGAACAGGAGGCAC
>CAMWGS010000070.1 GCA_947173865.1 uncultured Ruminococcus sp. | reverse complement strand
TTAAATGATAATATTGTATCTCCTTTAGGTAAAAAGGATGATAAATACATTGTAAAAGAAGGAAATATTTTACTTGCAAGAACTGGAGCAAGTGTTGGAAAATCGTATTTATATAATGAAAACGATGGTAAATTATACTATGCAGGATTCTTGATTAGAATGTCAGTAAAAAATAATTATGTTCCTTATTTCGTTTTTTTGCAAACATTAACAGAAACATATAACAAGTGGGTTACTATTACTTCTATGCGAACAGGTCAGCAAGGAATAAATGCAAAAGAGTATTCTGCATTTAGTTTTAAAATTCCCTGCCTTGAAGAACAGCAAAAAATAGCCGACTTCCTCTCAATCGTTTATGAAGTAATTTCACAGTCCGAAGCGGAAGTACGAAATCTTGAACAGCAGAAGAAAGCCGCTATGCAGAAAATCTTTTCGCAGGAAGTGCGATTTAAGCAGGACGACGGGGCGGAGTTTCCAAAGTGGGAAGAAAAAGAATTTGGAACAACAGTAATGATTGAAAGAGGTGGTTCGCCACGTCCTATTAAACAATACATTACAAATGATGAAGGTTACAACTGGGTGAAAATTGGCGATGCTCCCGAATATGGTAGATACATTACGCATACAGCAGAAAAAATTAAAAAGTCAGGACTTAATAAAACAAGACAAGTTTTTAAAGGAGATTTGATTTTATCAAATTCAATGAGTTTTGGTAAGCCTTATATTATGGCTGTTGACGGCTGTATACATGACGGTTGGTTGTTGATAAGAAATAATCAAAATATCTACAATTTACTTTACTTATGCTATTTACTTGGAACAGAATATATGCTTAAACAATACAAATCGTTAGCAGGCGGTAGTACAGTCAACAATCTTAACAAAGACCTTGTTTCAATGACAACCGTTTTTGTTCCTTGTCTCGAAGAACAACAGAAAATAGCCGATTTTCTTTCTGCATTTGATAATACTATCAGTTACGCAAAGCAGGAGCTTGATAAGTGGAAAGAACTGAAAAAAGGATTTATGCAGAAAATGCTTGTATAAATAATAATCTTAAAAAATAATGAAAAGGAGTATTAAAAAATGGGAAAATGTATGATTATAGGTTGCGGAGGAGTAGCTTCCGTAGCGATTCACAAGTGCTGTCAGAACAGCGAGGTATTCGAGGGAATAATGATTGCAAGCCGTACAAAGTCAAAGTGCGACGCTCTGCGTGACAAGCTCCAGCCGACCACAAAGACAGTCATTGAGACTGCACAGGTCAACGCAGACAACGTGGACGAACTTATTGAACTCATCAACGCATATAAGCCTGATGTTGTTCTTAACCTTGCACTTCCTTATCAGGATTTGACTATCATGGACGCTTGTCTTGCAACCAAGACACATTACGTCGATACAGCTAATTACGAACCTCTTGACACTGCAAAGTTTGAATACAAATGGCAGTGGGCTTATCGTGAGAAGTTCGAGCAGGCAGGAATTACGGCACTTCTCGGAAGCGGTTTTGACCCCGGAGTTACAGGAGTATTCTCAGCTTACGCCATGAAACATGAGTTTGATGAAATCAACTATATTGATATCCTTGACTGTAACGGTGGTGACCACGGTTATCCGTTCGCTACAAATTTCAATCCTGAAATAAATATCCGTGAAGTTTCCGCCAAGGGAAGCTATATCGAAAACGGCGAGTGGGTTGAGACAGAACCGATGGAAATAAAGCGTGTTTACAATTTCAAGGGGGTCGGTGAAAAAGATATGTACCTGCTCCACCATGAAGAACTTGAATCTCTTGCACTCAATATCAAGGGTATCAAAAGAATACGTTTCTTCATGACATTTGGACAGAGTTATCTTACACACCTTAAGTGCCTTGAAAATGTCGGAATGACTTCAATTGAGCCGATTATGTATGAGGGCAAGGAGATTGTACCGTTGCAGTTCCTGAAAGCCATACTGCCCGACCCTGCTTCACTTGGTCCGAGAACAGTCGGCAAGACAAATATCGGCTGTATATTCCGTGGAAAAAAGGACGGCAAGGATAAAACTTACTACCTTTATAATATCTGTGACCATCAGGAATGTTACAGGGAAGTCGGTTCTCAGGCTATTTCCTATACGACAGGTGTTCCCGCAATGATTGGTGCTATGATGATTATGACGGGAACATGGAACAAAGCAGGCGTTTATAATATTGAGGAGTTTGACCCCGACCCGTTCATGCAGGCACTTAATAAGTGGGGACTGCCTTGGGAAGAAGATTTCAACCCCACACTTGTTGACTGATGATTATTGGTAATCCTGATTGTTTTGCAGTGATTGTTGATGTTGTGGAAAGCTGGAACGTCGACAAAAGTTTTCAGAACGGGATATTATTCTTAGCAATCAGTGCTGAAATTTTTCCGAAAGAAATTCAGTCGGCAACACTTTCATATGAATTTGCGGAATTAACGGAATCTTTGAAAAATATCCCTGTTGGCAAAGAAATATTCAGTATGCCAAATGAAAAAGCCTATAATGAACTTTATAATTTGGTTTATCCTGACGACTGGGATATTGATAGCGATTATCGTTATATGATTTCAACACCATCATTTTATGACAAAAATTATCTTGTGTTTGCAGTAAGCAACGGCGAAAAAATACGTATACTTGCCGCAAGACCTGATTACTGCAAAGAAGAATCCATATGTATTTTAGAGAACGTGAAAATTACTGAAACATTTATTGATGTATCAGAACTTAATGATATTATAGATAAATTATCCGTTATTGACATAAGGAGGGAATTATAATGCTTTTTTTGCAGTATATTTCTTTGACTTATTGTAAAAACGTCCGTTATGCGAATTATGTCAATGTAAGAAATTCCGTAAAATTTGCACCTGTATATGTTGATAAAGTGTCCGACTGTGAAGTACTTTTTAATCGGATAATGTTGTTTCAGGATACAGACGGACTACATGAACGTTTAAATAAAATCAGACAACATAATAACGATATTTTATATAATCCACGATGCTATACTTCTCCTTTCGGGAACAGAATAGCAGTAAAAAGGTCTGACTACGGAAATTATGAAATAATGTACAGAAGCGGAAAATCACGAGGTTATTATAAAAGTCCGTTTACTTTAAAAAACAACGAGTACGGCAGAATTATTTATAATGACAGGTATGTTGAATTTGATTCGAGACAATGGTATTATGAACTTCACACGATAAACTTCATCAACTGTGATAAATCAAAGTACAAAGAAAAGATATTTTTCAGGAAAGTTCCTGACTACGAATACAAAGATATGCAGTATCTTCGGTACTGCTGAAAAGGGGGGATTTGATGCTTTTTGTGCAGTATATTTCTTTGTTTTATAAAAAAGATGTTCGCTATGCGAATTACGCCAACGTAAGAAGTTCATTAAAATTTGTACCTATAGTCACAAAAGAAATACCTGATTGTGAAGTGCTGTATCAGAAAGTGTTTTACAGACAGAGTATGAACAGTCTTTACAAATACAACGACAAAATAAAAACGTTCGGAAAAGAAGTGTTCACGGCTGGAACTCGTGATTTACTATGCGGTTACAACAAGCTTATACATCATACACGTATTTTTATGGAAGATGACAGATATAAGATAATGTTCTGCAATGACAGCTATTATTGTTTTAACGGGCATAAAAGACGTGGACACAATGAAAAATTTTTTGACAGCAGTTCACCGTTTTGTCATAGGGACTTGATTAATGAAACTGCTTTCACACTGGGACTGAACGAGTATGGCAGGATAATTTACAACGACAGGTACGTTGAATATGATTCGGGACAATGGTATTATGGGCTTCACACGATAAACTTTATTAACTGCGATAAATCAAAGTACAGGGAAAAGATGTTTTTCAGGAAAGTTCCTGACTATGAATACAAAAATATGCAGTATCTCAGATATTGCTGAAAAGGAGGTTTTTTAATGAAGATTGAAGAAGCATTACAGCGTTTTGCTGATGACAAGGAAGAATGTGTAATATACATTGAGGGCGGTATGATTATTGCGAGGGTTCTCGAAATAGGCGACGGTTTTATAGTTGTTGATGAAAAGGACAGCGAGAGCGTTATTAACATTGACCATATTATTCGTGTCCGCACTTACCCTAAAAACGAAAAGGGTAAAAGAAAAGCTATATTCTGAGGTGAAAGATGTTCGGAAAAGTTAAAACTCCCTGCTACATAATAGATGAGGGAAAATTAATACATAATCTTGAAATTCTGAAAGGTGTTCAGGAACGCACGAGCTGTAAAATTCTTCTTGCACAGAAAGCATTTTCGTGTTATCACCTTTATTCGCTGATAGGGAACTATCTTTCAGGTACGGCTTGCAGCGGACTTTTTGAGGCAAAACTGGGTTTCGAGGAAATGGGAAAGGAAAATCACGTATTCTGTGCAGGATACCATGAAAGCGAGATAGACGAGATAATTTCTTATTGTGACGATATTATTTTCAACTCTTTCACACAGCTCGACAAATATCGTGAACGTGTACTTAATGCAGGTAAAAAAATAGGTCTGCGTATAAATCCGGAGTGTTCCACGCAGGAAGGACACGAAATTTATGACCCTTGTTCACCTAAGTCGAGACTTGGAATAGTCAATAAGAATTTTGACCGTGATAATTTGTACGGTGTCAGTGGTCTACATTTTCATACACTCTGTGAGCAGAATTCCGACGACCTTGAAACCACTCTTGATTATGTTGAAGAAAAGTTCGGTGACGTACTTAAAAATATGAAGTGGCTAAATTTTGGTGGTGGTCACCATATTACCCGTGAAGGTTATGACATTCCACGTCTTGAGAGATGTATAAAGCGTATGCAGGAAAAATACGGTTTGGAAGTATATCTTGAACCGGGTGAAGCGGTTGCCCTTAATGCAGGTTATCTTGTAACGGAAGTCCTTGACATCACGGAAAATGATATGCTGATTGCTATTCTTGACAGCTCTGCGGCTTGTCATATGCCTGACGTTCTGGAGATGCCGTACCGTCCTCCGCTCAGGTATTCGGGCAGTCCGAATGAGAAAAAATATACTTACAGACTCGGTTCACAGACCTGTCTTTCAGGCGATGTGATAGGGGAGTACTCTTTTGATAAACCGCTGAAAATCGGTGACAGGCTGGTTTTTGAGGATATGGCTATTTATTCTATGGTCAAGAATAATACTTTTAACGGTATGTCTTTACCGTCAATACTTTTACTTAAAGCAGACGGTGAAATTCAGACTCTCCGTAATTTCGGCTACGAAGATTTCAAAGAACGTCTGTAATATCTTGACAAATCAGAAAAAAAGAGTTATAATAACTCTCAGGAGGCTAAGATTATGGATTCAGAAATTTACAGCAAATACGAAATAATTGATGCTCATGCACATATTTTTCCCGAAAAAATAGCGGAAAATGCTACGGTTAATATCGGACATTTCTATGATTTGCCTATGGAAAGCTGTGGCATGAGTAAACAGCTTATAAAAAGCGGTGACAAGATAGGTGTTTCGGAGTACCTTGTCTGCTCTACAGCCACAACACCTCATCAGATAAGTTCAATAAATGAATTTATTGCAAGGGAGTGCGGACACAATTCAAGTTTTTACGGTCTGGGAACTACTCACCCCCGTTCTGAAAATATTGAGGAAGATATAAAGCAGATTAAGACACTTGGTCTGCATGGTGTTAAGCTTCACCCCGATTTTCAGAAGTTCGACGCAGATTCCCCCGAAGCTTTCAGAATTTATGAAGTTATAGAAGGGGAAATGCCCCTGCTTATTCATTGCGGTGATAATCGTTATGAATATTCCGCACCTCAGAAAATAGCAAATATACATAAGAATTTCCCGAAGCTTAAACTTCATGCCGCACATCTCGGCGGTTATCAGCGTTGGGACGAAGCAGAGGAATGCTTTACCGATTTTGAAAATGTTGCGTTTGATATAAGCAGTTCTATGGCTTTTCTTTCAAAGGATAATACACGTCGCCTTATAAATAAATACGGTGTTGAAAACTGCTTTTTCGGTTCTGATTTTCCAATGTGGAGTCACGAGGAAGAACTTGAAAGATTTTTGGAACTCGGTTTCAGTGAACAGGAAAACAGAATGATTCTCGCAGAGAATTTCAGAAGATTTTACTAAGTATAAAAAATAAACGGACTTTTTACAAGTCCGTTTTTTTATTATTATGCTGTCGGTTCAATGTACTGGATATTATTGCTTTCAAGTGTGGAAATAAGGCTTTCCATAGCATCTGCAACTGCATTATCATCAGTAATTCTTACAACATTATTCTCACCGTCTTTTGCAAGTGAGATAAAATCGTCAAGTGTTTTCTCAACGTCGTTTACAAGGTAAATATCACCCGAAACCGTAACGTCCAAATATTTTACGGATTCTGTTGTTTCTTCGGGTATAGTTTCCGTTTCTGTGGGAGATTCGGAAGTCTGAGTATTTTCTGTGCTGTCATCTGACGAATTTTCCGATACACCTGAACTGCTGTTATTGTTACCGTCACCGTTTCCCGAACCTAATACACCGCCGAAACCGAGACTTGCGACAATCATAAGTACTGCGATAATCAAAAGCAGTACAATGATTACAGGCAGAAATTTACTTTTTTTCTTTTCATTTTTATCTTCTTTTTTACTCATAATTATTTTACCTTTCCTTTATATTGATATAAGTACAGTAAAGATTTGTATAACTGTTCTTTACTTCATCAACGGCATTTTTTACTGCCTTTACGTCTCTGTAGAGTGCCTCACTTCCGTCGTAAACCATTGCACACAGTATTACGTCATTTTGTCCGAGATTTAAGTTTTCAAGTGAAGAAATAAGGTTTTCGGCTATAGTATTGTCTGAGATAACGGAAGTTTGTCCGAGAGTATTGTTATTGTCCGATATTGAAATTTTGCTGTGACTGAGATTAATGGTTATCAGGCGACCGTTTTCATAATTATCAAGTGCGTACTGATTTGCGGCGGCATTGTCGTTTATGCTTGCGGCTTTTTTCCATGCCTCAGCAATTTCCTTTTCAGTTTCTTCACGTAACAAATCAAGTTCCGTCTGCATTTTTTCCATTTCCGCAACGGCATTTTCCGCAATTCTTTCGGCTGCCGAAATACTTTTTTCTGCTTCTTTCATCTGTTGTTCAGCGTCGGCAACACGGCTGTCCGCTTCTGCCTGAATATTTTCATTACTATCCTGTACATTCATCATAATCCAGAAAAGCATAATTAGGATAACGTCTAGTAAAGCGGTGAGTTCAATAACTATGCCCTTGTTTTTCATACGGCTACCTTTTCTTTTTCGGTTACGTTCTTTGAATTTCTTTCAAGATAAAGTGCAACACTTTTTTCGTTGTCCTCGATTTTTGCGGAAATAATACCGTCAAGAAACTTGAATATGATAGCGAAAACAAGTCCCCAGAAAGTTGAAGTCAAAGCACCGTAGAAGTTTCCCGTGATGTTTGACGTATCAGAAACAAGACTGAGCAGGGAAATAACAGTGCCGAGAATACCGAGCAGGGGGAATATTCCCGTAAGATTGACGAAAACAGAATAAAGACCTCCGGTGTGGTTTCTCATGTTGACTATTTCGGTTTCACGGAGTTCGGAAATATCGGAAACTGCCTCTTTCTGTGAAATATCGCCATCGGGAACAAAAACGGTGAGATGCATTTTTTTGTACAGCCTGTCCGCCGAACGTCTGAGATAATAATACATGATACCCGTAAAGACGGCAGCTATGAAAATAATCATATCATAGCCCCATATATTCATAAAAATAACTGAAAAGATATTTTTCATAAATAATCCTCCTTAAAGTCTATGATAACATATATTCAGACAAATTGCAAGCATTTCAGCAAAAAAACGGGTACGCAGAGTACCCGTTAAAAATGTTATTTTTTTCTGTTAAGATTCTGATACATAAGCCCACATTTATTGCAGTACCACACAAGCCTGCCCGAAGATGCAAAAGGAATGTGTATGTTAACCGACCATTCGGGGTACTGTCTGAAAATTACGGCTCTATTGTCGTTCAGGTATGCCACAAATGATATATAGTGTTCTTTTGTCATGGGGTGGTCTGTAGTGACGTACCATTCACCACCGTCGTATTCTGCGTGAAGCTTTTCACTGTCGTAAGCCTTTTTCATTTCAAGAGCAGTCAGTTTCTTTCCACAGCAGGTAATTCCCGTCTCGGAAGTTGATGTTATAATGTTTCCGCATTCCTGACATACATAAAATTTTATTTTTTTCATATTTCCGTTCTCACTTTCATTTTCTTTGATTCTGCCGTCAAGCAGGGTCTGAATATCTGTTCGGAACAGTTCAGCCAGTTCCGCAAGAATTGCAATATCCGGAATACCGTTTCCCGTTTCCCATTTTGATACGGCCTTGTCGCTTACATTTATTTTTTCCGCAAGCTGTTTCTGAGTCAGCTTTTTTTCCGTGCGTAGACTGCGTATAAGCTGACCGATATTTTCAGGATTTATAATATACCGCCTCGCTTTCTGTGTGATAGATATATTATATACCTGTAAATATATACTGT
>CAMWGS010000069.1 GCA_947173865.1 uncultured Ruminococcus sp. | reverse complement strand
AAGAAGGATTTGCAAAAGTCGGTGAAGATACCTATTATGTAAATTCAGACGGAAACGTTCAGACGGGTGAAGTCATAACGGACGACGGCACATATTTTTTTGCAGATGACGGAAAAATGTCAACGGGAATTGTAAGCAACGGTGACAACGACAGCTTTATATTCGGCAAAGACGGCAAAAAGCTTACAGGCTGGCAGGATTATGAAGAAAACAGATATTATCTCGGTGACGACGGAAAAATGGTATTCGGCTGGCAGACTATAGCCGAAAATAAATATTATTTCTCCGAAAACGGAGCAATGTCAACAGGAATTACCGAAATAGACGGAAACAGCTATTATTTTGACAGTAACGGCATCATGCTTAAAGGTTGGCAGGTAATTGACGGAAATACATATTATTTTTCGGGCGAAGGCACTATGTCAAAAGGAAAAATCACAATTGAAGGAAATAAATACTTTTTCTCAGCAGACGGCGTTATGACGACAGGCTGGATTGAAGACGGTGAACAGAAATATTACTGTGACAGCGAGGGAAAAATGCTCTCAGGCTGGCAGAATATTGACGATAAGGAATATTATTTCTCGGAGGACTGCTCTCTTGCTCACGGTCTTGTAACAATAACAGATGACGGTACTTATTTTTTAGGTGACGACGGCTCTAAACAGACAGGCTGGATAACTGTAAATTCACATCAGTGCTATTTCAACACCGAAAACGGAAAAATGGTATTCGGCTGGCAGACAATTGACGGCGATGAATATTTTTTCAATGATTACGGAATAATGGAAACAAACACTACTATCAACGGTAAGACTCTGGGTGCAGACGGAAAAGTTCAGCCACTTTCAGCCGTACAGCAGAGAGCAAACACCGTAATTGCACGAATAGGCACAAGCACAGAGGCAATTTTCAATTTTGTGGTAAACAATAACCGATACAGCCACATGGAAGAAACAAAGTCACAGGCACAGATTGAAGCTATAGGATGGTCATATTTCGCAAACTATGCTTTCGACAACCGCTTCATAGTATGTTACTATTATGCCGCTATCACAGACCTGCTTTACAAACAGGCAGGATATGAAGCGAGAATAGTTCATGGTACGGGTACAGGCACGGGAGAACATTACTGGAATGAAATCAAAATCAACGGTAACTGGACGTGTATAGATACCTGTAACGGATTCTTTCAGGTAAGTTTCAGCTATCTGCAATCTAAAAATTACACTTTCTATAATTACGTTTATCCGACATACAATTAAAGATAAATTCATATTTACATTTAACGGAGGAAAAATATTATGAATTCAAAGGCTTTATTAATGGCAACCGCTGCACTTCTTGCACTTTCGGCAGTTTCATGCGGAAAAGACGATGCGGAAGAATCTTCTGTAAGTATTTCACTCAGTGAAGAAAAAACAACAGAAAATTCAGCGGAAGAATCATCAGAAAAAACAACGTCTGTAACAGCAACAGAAACCGCAACAACATCATCTACAGATGCAAGCGGTACTGCAACAACTGACATTTCAACAGACACAACAACAGCCGTCACTACAGCAGAGACTTCCGTTGCACAGCCCGAAGAAAATACCCAGCAGGAAATTAATGACCAACCCGATAATAACAACAATGATAATAATGACAATCAGAACAACCAAGACAACAACCAGCAGGACAACAACAATCAGCAGGATAACAATAATAATGATAACAACAACGGCGACAACGGAAACAACAATCAGCCCGACGAACCTCAGCAGAAAGAAGTAAAATTCAACATTGACCTCCTGCTCAGTGACGCTAAAGGCTTGATTTCAGACCTCGGTACTCCTGTTTATGAAGGTGGCGGTGCTGCTTGCCTTACAAACGGACATGATGATAAAATTTATCAGTATGACGGTCTTGAAATACAGTGTTATGTTGACGGCGACAAGGAATATATATTCCAGATTAACATAACAGGCGGTGACTATCAGACCGACAAGGGCATTAAAATCGGCAGTACACGTGCAGATGTTGAAGCTGCTTACGGTACAGGCACAGAAAGCGGAAACATGATTATCTACAGCTCAGGCAACAATGAAATGGACATACAGTATAACGGCGATACTGTCGTTTCAATTTTCTTCTACACTCCCGTATAAGAAAGGGGGAACTGTTTTTGGTATTCAGCAGTCCCGTATTTCTTTTTATATTCTTAACGTCGGTATATATACTTTACCGTATAATACCGACCGTTAAGGCTAAAAACATTCTTCTGCTTGTTTTAAGCATAGCATTCTATACCTACGGAGAACCGAAAGCAATAGTCCTGATGATAATTTCCATCATCATGAACTATGTTTTCGGACTTTCCATGAAAGAGACAAACAAATCACGAAAAACAGTTCTTGTGATAAGCATTGCATCAAATCTGCTTATGCTCGGCATTTTCAAATATGCGGGATTCGGTGCGGAAATGCTTGACCGTCTGCCGTTCCTCAGTATGAGTATACCGAATATTGCCCTTCCTATCGGCATATCATTCTATACATTTCAGGCGATGTCATATGTAATTGACGCTTACAAAGAACCGAAATACATTCAGAAAAGTCTTTACAGGCTTGCCCTTTATATAACGTTTTTTCCTCAGCTTGTGGCAGGTCCTATTGTCAAGTACTACGATTTTGCCGACCAGATTGACAACAGAAAAAACACTCCCGAAAAAACCGCACAGGGTATAAGAAGATTTATAACAGGTCTTTCAAAAAAATTACTCATTGCAAATACAATGGCTGTCACCGCTGATTTTGTATACGGACTGGAAACAGAAAAGCTTACTTTTCCGCTTGCATGGCTTGGTGCGGTTTCCTATATGCTACAGATTTACTTTGATTTCAGCGGTTACAGTGATATGGCTATAGGACTTGGTTCAATGTTCGGATTTGATTTCAGGGAGAACTTCAATTATCCGTACATATCGGGAAGTATGCAGGAATTCTGGAGAAGATGGCACATATCCGTTTCAACATGGTTCAAGGAATATCTGTACATACCATTAGGAGGAAACAGAAAAGGCAAAGTCCGTACTGCATTTAACAAGCTTTTTGTTTTTTTCTGTACGGGACTCTGGCACGGTGCAAGTCTCAATTTCATAGTGTGGGGACTTATAAACGGTGCTTTCATGATGATTGAATCATATAAAATCATAAACACGGAAAAATGGTTCAGACCGTTCAGGTATATTTACACACTTTTAGTAACCGTTACGGCATTTGTATTTTTCAGGGCAGACAATATCTCGTCGGCGTGCCGTTTCATAGGAAAGATGTTCAGTCCGTCACAAAACAATGCTGAAAGTACAGCAATGTTCATACAACAGCTTACACCGATGTACATTATAATGTTTGTATTTGCGTGTATATTCTCAATGCCCGTATGGCAGACGGCAGGCAGAAAAATCACATCTGAGAAAATACTTTCAGCAGGTGAAGTATGTTCGTATGCGGTATCACTTTTACTTCTGATTGTCTGTATACTTACACTTTCGTCTGCCTCATACAATCCGTTTATTTATTTCAGATTTTAACGGAGGTATCTATGAACAAAAATACATTATATAAAATTTATTCGGCTGTATTTATAGGAATATGTCTTGTACCGTCCGTATTCATGCCGTTTGTAAAGTCTGACGCTTCGGGCGAAAAACGCCGTCTTTCAGACGCTCCGAAAATAAAAAATGACGACGGTAAAATTAATTTTGAATACTGCGACGAATTTGAAACCTACTTTTCCGAACACTTCGCTTTCCGTCAACAGCTTGTTACTCTTGACGGACGATTTAAATCAACTGTTTTCGGAACTTCCCCGAACAAAGATGTAATCAAAGGAAAGTATGGCTGGCTTTATTATGGTGAGACAGTAAACGACTTTCTTAATATAGATACTCTCAGTGACAGAGGAATAAACAATATAAAAAACAATCTCGAAATGATGAACGAATATTGTAAACAGAACAATGCACAGTTTATATTTACAATAGCACCGAATAAAAATTCTGTTTATCCCGAATATATGCCGTTCAACTACTCCCCCGCCGAAAACAAGGACAATTATGAAAAACTTTCAGAAAGCTTTGAAGAAGATTTTCCCTACTGTGACATGAAAGCAGTTATTATGAACACAGATTCAAATATTCCTCTTTATCACAAAAAGGATACCCACTGGAACAATCTGGGGGCATATGCAGGTCACGCACGTCTTATGGAAATGCTCGGCAAGGAAAAATGCCCGTCGGGAAGCTGGACTGTCAGAAACGACCATAAGGGCGATTTGGCGGATATGATTTATCCATCCGAAAAACCTGACGATACACAGATATACAGTGATTATGAATACAAATATCAGTATCTCGGACGTTTCATGGCTTTTGACGATATGTCTATAAAAACCTTCTGCGAAGGAAAAAACGGAAATCTTCTCATGTACCGTGATTCATACGGAGAGGCTATAATTCCGTTTATGGCTGAATGTTTCGGCTCGGCTGAGTTCACAAGGACAGTTCCCTACAGAATGGACGGAATAGGTGAAAACGGAGCAGATACGGTAATACTTGAAATCGTCGAAAGAAATATATCCGATTTACAGAAATATGCTCCTCTTATGCCTGCACCCGTCGCCGAAAATTTAAGTTTCAAGACTCTTGAAGTGTGCAATGACATAACTGTAAAACATGAAGAAAACGGCAATTATATACATATATTCGGAGAACTCGGAAAAGACTTTTTTACAGGCAACAACACGAAAATCTTTGTAACTGCAAACGGCATTACCTACAGGGCTTTCAATGCCTTTGAGGACAAACTTCTTGAACGTGAGGAGGAAACAAGTGACAACGGTTTTTCCCTTTATATTCCCAAGGATTCAGGAGGAAATCTTGAAAATATAACCGTTATAGCCGTAAACGACGACGGCAGTGCAGTTTCATCACAATAGAGAATAAAGAAAGGAAATTATCTATGAAAAAATCAGGAATAACGGCTGTTCTTTCAGCTTTTGCATTGTCTGCAATTACGATTTTATCCCCGATTGAAAACGCATTTGCAGAAAATATCACTCCTGTCTACAATGATTTCAATGTAAACGATGTCAATGGAAAAATAATTATTGAAATTCCGGAAAAATCTTCTGCGGAAATAAAAATAAACTTTACTTCCCCCGAAGTAACAGATGAACCGTATTACAGCATAGAAGCAGACAGCGGACACTCTTATTCTTTCGATATCGAAGGCAGAGATACAACTGACGACGATTACCGTAATTATACACTGAGTGTTGCTGTTACAGGCGGAGATTACAACGACACAACCGTTTATACAGACACATTTACAGTACCCGACGGCAACGACAATCCCGACAGTTTCATGAATATGACATATACTTTCACTGTGGATAACGAATATACGGGAAATAAATGGGATATTGCATCTGAAACCAAAACACAGAAAAATATTTCACTTCACATGAATCATTACCTCAAAGGTGATGTAAATGGTGATAATCTGGTTGACGCAGTAGATGCCACACAGATTCAGCAGTACTATGCTAAACTTTCCGCAAGCGGTGAAATTACTTTCAATGAAAGACAGCTACTTGCAGCAGATGTAAATAATGATGATTTGGTTGATGCAGTAGACGCTACACAGATTCAGCAGTACTATGCTAAACTTTCCGCTGTCGGTACTGCCACATGGATTAATGAAAAAAATGAATCAACAACTTCTGCTCCGAAATCGTCAACTACAACTACATCATCTTCTTCAACAAAAAAATCCACCACCACTACCACAGTAAGCACAGCACCAAAAACATCTTCTTCAACATCTTCAAAGTCAACAACATCATCTTCAACAACAACTACTACAACAGTTTCGTCAACAACTACCACAACTACTGCACCGATTACCTCAGCAACTACAAATATTGATTATTCATGGTACTATGAAGCAGTGGAAAGCATGGCGGGAACAGCAAATAATCTTTTATACCATCATTATTATATCTATGATATAAATGATGACGGCGTTTATGAACTTATAATGGAAACAGGTACTTGTGAAGCAGACAGCATTTATTCAGTATACAGCATAAAAGACAATGAAATGATATTTGTCGGAGACATCGGAGCAAGTAATAGTGTTCTTACCGAAAAGGACGGAAAACTTTACAGAAATAAATGTCATACAGGATATCAGTCAGTAGATTTAATCAGCTTTGACGGAAAATCAGTCTCAACCGAAAACATATATGAAAAGGAACAGGACGAAAACTATATAGAATACGGAACGGAAATCAAGTCTTATGATTACAGCGATTCGTCAGTGCTGAACAGATTACCGTATACCTATTACAATACAGATAAAGCAGGTTCGGACTTTCATTTCACTCAGAATCAAATCGCAAACGGCGGAACAGTATCAACAGACATCGGACCTCTGAATCTCAGAAATGCTCCCGATTTAAAAGCCAAAATACTCCTTGAAATGCCGAAAGACTCATTTATTTGTATCTACGGAAATAATGAAGAATGGTACTATGTGAGCTATGAGGAAAATAATATCACTTATTACGGGTACGCAAGCAAACAGTACATCACACCATTCGTTGATGAATGATAAAATATCAGCTGATATTTACCGCTTCATGTTAAAAACATTTTTATGCAGAAAAATATAAAATTCGGTTGACGTAAAAAGAAAAAAAGAGTATAATGAAATAGTAATATACATTAATACGATATACAAAAAAAGAAAGAAAGACAACAAAAGGCGGTAATATGACTATGAAGTTGGGTAAAAAAAATTTTGCTTCACTTTTTCTTGCGGGTATTGTACTTACATCTGCGGTTTCTTGCGGTTCAAAGAAAGTTGTTCAGGACATTTCCGAATCTGAATCACAAACCGAACCTGAAGCAAAACCCGTTATTATGGAAGTCAAGGAGGGTGACTTCGGAGAAATCGCTGACGACGGAATATTGAAAGCTGAAAACAAACGTGAACAGTCAAAGTCAACTTCCGTTTCTGACAAAAAAACAGAAGAAACAACAACAACGTCAGCAGTTACAACCACATCAACCACAGATACGTCCGAAAATTCCGAAACTACGACCACAACCGCAACGACCTTTGAAATCGTTGATGTTTCACATTCGGGACGTGGCAATATTTATGATGCAAACGGTGTAGTCCTTGTAAAAAGTGATGAAAACGGAAAAAGAAAGTATTCACAGAAATATAAGATATCTTTCGGCAATATTATCAGTGAATTTTCAAACGGCATTGAAACTTCTTTCAATGATATTCTCAGTCCGTCAGACCCTTACTCAAATATTTCTTCCGAAAATATGGGGAAATCCGTTCAGCTTACTCTTGATGCCGAAATACAGCAGGCAATTTATGATTACATGGAAAGTGTGAATATTGTAGGCTCTGTAGTGGTACTGCGTACGGACGGCTCTGTTATGGCTAACGTTTCATATCCGTCATTTGCACCCGACAGATACAACAGTGACCCGAACTATATTGACGTTGTAGGTTATGGTGCACTGGAAAACAAGTCAATGCAGAAACAACCACCCGGTTCGTGTTTTAAAATCATGACGGAAATTATAGCGGACAAACATGAAATATATTCCCTGTATGATGAGGGGACATGGTATTCCGACGAGGGCGTTATAGTAGACTGGGACCACGACAAAAATTCATATTATCCTATGCAGAGAGACCTTTATTCAGCTTTCATAAATTCAAGCAACATCTTCTTTGCAAAGGTGTTTGATGAAATCGGTGAAGAAACCGCACGCAGTGAGCTTAAAGAAATGTTCCATTTCGGTGACGACTGTGACATAGAATGTGACTTCGGTACTATAGAAAGCAGTATGGATATAACTTGTAAGGACGATTTGAGAAGAAGTGCATTCGGACAGGCTTATGTCCGCACAAGTCCAATGTTTCTTGCCACACTCTGCCGTGAAGCTATTTTCGGCGATATGGTGAAGCCGTTTATGTTAAAGAATGTCATCGACTCAAGCGGAGCTCAGGCGGTACTTCTGGAAGGTTCTAAACCTTATGATGTCATAGCGTCTGTGCCTGAAAATTGCAGACAGGGTATACTTGACGGTATGCTGGGAGTCGGTTCTAATCTCGGAATCTATGCAGGCGAAAACTATAATTTCTATGCAAAAACAGGAACTGCCGAAACAGGCGGAGCAGATATTCTCTATATTACGGGCTGTCTCAGAAATGTCAATGATAAAACCGATACAAATCCCGTTTATACAGACTACAGCAATTATCACGAAAACGGTTCATACATAGTTGTAATGCAGATGCAGAACCCGAATGACTACGGATTCAATTTTTCAAGCGAATCTGCATATCTCTATCAGGGATTAATAAACATAATTGCAAACCAGTAAAACTTTTTCAGGTTCTGATATATTCAGAACCTGTTTTTTAACTTACATTTACCAAAAAATTCAAACCCTATTAAAAAGTTAAGTAAATTTATATATTTTTTTATCACAGATATTGACAAAATAAAAAAAAAAGGTTATAATATAT
>CAMWGS010000068.1 GCA_947173865.1 uncultured Ruminococcus sp. | reverse complement strand
GAGTGGGAATTTCAGGTTTCGGGGGTTGCGGAGGGTCGGGTTTCGGAAGCGGAGGAGGAACAGGAATATTATTATTGTTATTATTGCTGTTATTGTTGTTTGTATAGTACAAAAATTTATCCTGTGGTTTTTCGGAAAAGGGTGGTATATTGTTCTGACGCTGATAAACACTCTGACTTTTCGGGAAGTTCATCTGCTGATAATGGACACTCTGATTCTGCGGAAAATTTATCTGTTGAGAATACATACTGTTATTTCTCTGCGTCATATTGATACTGCTTGTATTGTTGACTAGTATCTGTTCCGAGACGGTAATATTTTCGGTTGCCGGTTCTTCTGACGTATTTTCTCTGCTGTTCATATCACGGAAAGAACGTCTGTCATTGTATGAAGAAAATTTTTTTGTATTACTTTTCTGCACGGAAATCTGTCCGTTAATGTCTCTGAAATTCACGTTTTACACCTTCTTAAAGTCTCGGGTCAACAGGTTCGCTTTCAAATGCCAGTACACCGAAAACACATTCATGTACTCTGTAAAGAGGTTCATTCTGCACAAATCTTTTCAGTGATTCCATGCCAAGAGAAAACTCTTTCAGTGCAAGATTTCTTTTTCTTGAAAGAGAACGTTTTTTCAGCCTTTTCAGGTTTGACGGTTCAAGGTATTCAGGACCATAAATAATTCTCAGATATTCACGTCCTCTGCACTTTACGGCAGGCTGTAAAAGTTTTGTACCCTGTTTTGCTGTGTAGTATTCAGGCTTGACAACCATTCCTTCACCGCCTGATGCAGTGAGTTCTTCCCACCATTTTACACCGTTTTCAATACTTGTTTTGTCCTCAGTATCAACGTATATATATGGAGTTACCATAAAAACAGGGTCGTTTCCGCTGATATATTTTTTAATTGTTTCCATGTGCCATATATGCTGTTGATTATCGAAAGTTTTTCCCTCAACGGCAAGTATATGGAATGGTGCAATTCTGAAATCGTCTGTTGATTTTACAGTCCAGCAGTATTCCCTGTAGGAATCAATATATTTGTCAACAGCATTCTTTTTGAAACGGAATTTTTCAAGAACTTCATGCAGGTCTGTATTCTGTCCCGAAGTTTTTTCACCGACTTCATATGCGTTATTTGTTCGCTGACAGGCTTTTTCAAGCAGTTCAACCGCCGAACCGAGTACGCTGTGTCCTGCATTTCCAACCGGTGCGTACTGTGTTTTAATAAGTCCCTGTGCCTTTTCAGACCACGGCATAAGCTCAGTATCAAGACAAACCCAGTCTGTGCTAAAATCGTTCCAGAAGTTATTATCTGTGAGAACGCTGTCAAGCTTTTCAAGCAGTTCACTTTCAGTTTCTGCACTATCAAAAAAACGTCTGCCTGTTCTTGTGTATATAATACCGCAAGTTCCGTCATTTATGCCGAAACGTCTTTCAGCGGTTTCCGTACTGTGACAAAGTACTATCACAGCTCTTGAACCCATGTGTTTCTTTTCACAGACTACATTTTTTATACCGTTTTTCTGGTAGTATTCAAATGCTTCGAGTGGGTGTTCAAGCCATTCGTCAATTTTACTGGTTTCACATGGTGACATAGTAGGCGGTAAATAAATAAGCCAGTGTGGGTCAGCGGCAAAACGTGACATTATTTCCAAAGCGGCAGCAGCATTGTTTTCGTCTATGCTTACGGATGGAATAAGTTCTGTTGTGAGATGCATTTTTCCCTGAAAGTCACCGACTGTAAGCATATCGCCCATATCAGAATTGTCATTTTTATCAAGAGGTCTGACGGGTTCATAGTACTGTTCATGTGCGTCAACATTCACGAATTCTCTTTCGGGATAACGCATGGCGGTAAGTTTTCCGCCGAAAACACAACCTGTATCAATACAGAAAGTACCGTTTACAGCCTGTACTTCATTTGACGGAGTATGCCCGTATACAATGGTAGCACGCCCCCTGTAGTCGGAAGCCCAGTCAAGACGCACAGGGAGTCCGAATTCGTCGGTTTCTCCTGTAGTTTCTCCGTAAATACAGAATTCCCTTACACGTGAAGAGCCACGTCCTATATATTCCTGCTTTATTCCTGCATGAGACACGACAAGCTTTCCGTCGTCAAGAACATAGTGACTTATAAGACTGTCCATAAAGTCATGAACTTCTTTTCTGAAGTCATCACTCTGCTGTGAAAGTTCTTCGGCAGTTTTGTCAAGACCATAGGTAAGCTGTACTTTTTTTCCTTTCAGGTACTTCGCAAGCTTTACATCATGGTTTCCGACAACTGCAAGGGCATTTTTTGATTTTACCATATTCATAACAAGTTTAAGAACTTCCGTATTATTCGGACCTCTGTCACAGAAATCTCCGAGAAAAACGGCTTTTCTGCCGTCGGGGTGAACGGGTACACCGTTTTCGTTTCTGATATATCCGAGCTTGTCAAGAAGTTCGTTAAGTTCGTTATAACAGCCATGAATGTCGCCGATAATGTCAAAAGGACCGTGTTCGTCCTGCTTGTTGTTCCAGAGTTTTGTACGGACAATTTCGGCGTTTTCAATATCTTCAACAGAGTTCAGTACATATACATATCTGAATCCCTCACGTTTAAGATTTCTTATACTTCTCCGCAGGTCGTTGCAGTGATTACGGATAACTCTTTCAGGAAAACCACGGTTTTCACGTGCGTTGTTTCTTTCAATTAGAACTTTTTCAGGCAGATTGAGAACTATTGCAACACTGTGAACATTCTGCTCACGGGCAAGGTCTGTAATCTGTTTTCTTGACGACTGCTGTAAATTTGTAGCATCGATTACAGTAAGTTTCATAAGTCCGAGACGCTTTTTTGCCGCATAGAAAAGCAGGTCAAAAGCTTCACGGGAAACGTTCTGATTGTTTTCGTCGTCCGAAATCATTGCACGGAAAAAGTCAGATGACAATACTTCCGTAGGTCTGAATTTTGTATTTGCAAAGGTTGTCTTTCCGCTCGAAGTTGCCCCGACCATTGCAACAAGGGCAAACTCAGGTATTTCTATACGCATTTTGTGAACACTCCCATCTGTGTCGGTGTACCGTGATTTTCGTCATAATCGCCGATTCCGCTTATTTTAACAGTATATCCGAATTTTTCGCATATATGTTCAGTCCATTTTCTGAATTCCTCTCTTGTCCATTCAAAACAGTGGTCGTCATGACGGAGTGAATCAGTTTTAAGAAAATCATAATTTTCATTGTATTCCCTGTTGGGAGTAGTAAGGACGACTGTTTTAGGTTCTGCAAACTCAAATACCGCACGTTCAAAAGCGGGTATTCTTAGCGGTTCGATATGCTCTATTACTTCAATCACACACGCACAGTCATAACCTGAAAAACGTTTGTCCTTGTAAGTAAGGGAAGCCTGCATAAGAGTGAGTTTGTTTTTTCTGTAAGATTGCATGGTATCATAGTGAAGTCTTGTTTTAGCCTTTTCGAGTTCATTAACTGAAACGTCTGCGGCGGTAACTTTCTGTATCTGTTTTTCGTTGAGAAGAATTTTAGTCAGGCGACATTCTCCGCACCCAAGGTCTATAATACTTGTCGCACCGCTTTCAAGAACGGCATTCTTTACAGCTTCCATACGCTGAGTATTAAGTGAGATTCGGCGTTCCTTTACTTCTTCGGGTACATTTTCGTCTTTCGTTTCTTCTTCAGTCGGTTCACTTTCAAGTAAACGGTCAATTGCTTTGTGTGCATAACTTTTTTTCATAAGGAAATAGCGGTAAACTATTTCATCTCGTGCAGGGTGAGAAGAAAGCCATTCACCGCCGTGAGAAAGAAGTTTGTCAATTTCGTCTTCACTGATATAATAATGTTTCTGTCTGTCGAAAATGGGAATAAGCACATAGATGTGATTGAGCAGGTCGGAAAGTTTTACAGTACCGCTCATTTCAATGTTTATATACGGACTTTCTCCCCATTCTTCAAATTTTTCGTCAAGTACTGTCTTTGAAGTTTTGACTGTATAACCGAGTGGTTCAAAGATTTTTTTTGCAAACTCGTCTTTTCCCTGAATCATGTGAATACAGGCGGTAAGTTTAATGGGACTGTCTGCGAGTTCCTGATTTTTGTCACACCGACCATTCATGGCAGTGCCGAAAATACGTGAAATTGCTGTACTCATAAAAGAAGAAGCAGTATACGGACGGTCGTTTACATAGTCGAAAAGTCCGCCGTCCTTAGAACCGAGTTTACCTCTTGCGAGGTCTATCGGGTTAATGTCAAGCAGTAAAGCGACTGTGGTGCGTTCGTCCGAGACTTCGGGATAAAAGACGTAAGCCTTTCCCGAATTAAGTTCAAATTGTTGTGAACGGTAAGGATTTTTGTGCAGTAAGTAACCCAGATTCTGCGTATTATGCCCTTCGTATGTGATAGTTAAAAGCAAATATTTTCACTCCTTTAAAAAAATTTTCCTCCATAGCTGAAATAATTATATCATAAATTTAAGCTGTGTGCAATAAATTTGTGGTATAAATTTTAAAATAGGTATTGAAATCTGTAAATAAAAGTGATAAAATAGTTTGCGGTATAAAAATTTTGTAGAAAGAAGTGTTTTTTTATGGACAGAATATCATTTTTCAGGGATTTGGCGATAATAATCGTATCGGCAAAACTATGCGGACTTATCGCCCAGAAACTAAAAGCACCTCAGGTGGTAGGCGAAATTATAGCAGGTCTGCTGATAGGTCCGAGCTGTTTAGGAATTTTAGGAGGTTCAGACTATGCAGGGTCTGAATATCTGTCACTGCTTGCGGAAATCGGCGTTGTAATGCTTATGTTCGGTGCAGGACTTGAAACGAACATGAAAGACCTTCTGAAAACAGGTCCTAAAGCGTTGCTGATAGCGTGCGTCGGCGTATTTGTTCCGCTTGCAGGCGGTACGGTTCTTTACGGCAGTTTTTACGGATTCGGTGCGGTAGGCAGTGAAAGCTTTTTCAGGGCTGTTTTTATCGGTACTATAATGACGGCTACTTCTGTCGGAATTACCGTTCAGACTCTTAAGGAACTCGGTCACCTTAAAGAAAATATAGGAACTCTTATTCTCAGCAGTGCAATTATTGACGATGTTATAGGAATTATAGTTCTTACTTTCGTTATAGGTTTCAAGAATCCCGATTCAAAGCCGTCGGACGTACTTATAAATACGGGACTTTTCATTGTGTTCGCTTTCGGAGTGGGCTTCCTTACTTACTATGCATTCAAATTTATCGACAAGAAATATCCTCATCAGAGAAGAATACCCATACTCGGACTTGCAATGTGTATGTTTATGGCGTTTGCGGCTGAGGAATTTTTTGGAATAGCCGACATAACAGGTGCTTATGTTGCGGGGCTTATTCTTTGCAGTCTTAAAGATTCCGAGTATATCGCAAGAAAAGTTGACATAAATTCCTATATGCTTTTCGGACCTGTTTTCTTTGCAAGTATCGGTCTTAAAACAGAACTCGGCGGTTTTACAAAGGAACTGATATTGTTTTCAATAGGATTTGTACTTGTCGCACTTCTTACAAAAGTAATCGGTTGCGGACTTACCGCAAAGCTTATGAAATATAATTTAAGGGACAGTCTCAAAGTAGGTGTAGGAATGATGACAAGAGGTGAAGTGGCTCTTATTGTTGCACAGAAAGGACTTTCCGTCGGTATGCTTGACGCAAAATATTTTGCGTGTGTAATTCTGCTTATTATAATTTCGTCCGTAGCAACTCCGATTATACTTAAGTGTCTCTATAAAGCCGACGGAACTCCGTCGGAACAGACGGCAGGATAATTTATATTCTGTATTGACTTTTTAAAAGATATATGGTATAATCTTAACAGACAGTTCGTTTGCACCATCCTGTCTTAAAACAAAACTACGGGCATTATATTGTTTAAACTTAAAGATTTAAAATTATAATGCAGTCGGGAGTTTTTTTCTGACTGCATTTTTTGAAAAGAGGAATGATAAATGTATTATCTTAAAACTTCGGCTTCATTTGATTCAGCACATTTTCTTTCGGAATATGAGGGTAAGTGTGCCAACATTCATGGTCACCGCTGGACGATTGAAGTAAGGGCAGAGGGCGAAAGTTTACAGTTATCAGGTACAAAAAGAGGTATGCTTGTTGATTTTGGAGACCTGAAACATGAAGTCCGTGCGGTTGCCGACAGCTTCGACCATGCACTTATTTATGAAAAAAATACGCTTAAACCTGCAACTGTTCAGGCACTCAATGACGAAAAATTTCGTCTTATTGAAGTTGATTTCAGACCTACAGCCGAAAATTTCGCATATTATTTCTATAAGGAATTTTCCAGAAAGGGTTTCAGAATTGCAGATGTTACGGTTTATGAAACACCCGATAACTGTGCTGTTTACAAGGAGGAAAAATGATTTTTTATCCTGTTGCAGAAAAATTTGTCAGTATAAACGGAGAGGGAAAGCGTGCAGGCGAACTGGCCGTTTTCATACGTTTCAGAAAGTGTAATTTAAGATGTTCTTACTGTGATACAAAGTGGGCAGACTCCGACGACTGTAAAACCGAAATGCTTTCTCCGGAAGAAATTACGGAATATGTTATAGGTACGGGAGTAAAAAACGTAACGCTTACAGGCGGTGAACCGCTTTTACAGGCTGATATATATCGTCTTATTGAAATGCTGATGAAGAATGAATGTCGTATTGAAATAGAGACGAACGGAAGTATTTCGGTTAAGGAACTCAGTAAGAAAGAGTACCGTCCTGATTTTACGCTTGATTATAAACTGCCGTCCAGTAATATGGAAAACTTTATGCTTACTGAAAATTATAATTATCTTTCCGAAAACGACGTTATTAAGTTTGTTGCAGGAAGCATTTCCGATTTGGAAAAGGCGGTTGAAATAATTGAGAGGTTTTCACTTACGGAAAAATGTAAGGTTTATTTCAGTGCAGTTTTCGGGAAAATAAGTCCTGAGGAGATAGTTGAATTTTTAAAGGAAAAGAAACTTAATAATGTTCGTTTGCAGTTGCAGTTACATAAGTTTATATGGAGTCCGGACAGAAAAGGAGTTTGATTTTATGGATAAAAAAGCAATAGAATATCATATAAGGGGACTGCTTGAAGCTATAGGTGAGAATCCTGACCGTGAGGGACTGCGGGAAACACCGAAAAGAGTGGCAGGAATGTTTGAGGAGGTTTTTGAGGGTATTTCGTATACAAATCATGAAATCGCCGAAATGTTCGGGAAAACTTTTGAGGAATCCGCAGACGATACACAGACGGCAGTTGTTATGAAAGACATAACTGTTTTCAGCTATTGTGAGCATCATATGGCACTCATGTACGATATGACTGTTAATGTTGCATACATTCCGAAAGGGCGTGTGCTGGGTCTGAGCAAGATTGCACGTATATGTGATATGGCGGCAAAAAGACTACAGTTGCAGGAACGTCTCGGGCATGATATTGCCGAAATTATTTCAGAAGCTACAGGGTCTTCGGACGTTGGTGTAAAAATAGTTGGTTCACATAGCTGTATGACCGCAAGAGGCATCAGAAATGCTTCATCAAAGACCGAAACCAGAACTTACTGCGGAGCTTTCAAGGAAAAAAGAGATTTACAGAAACTGCTTGACTGACGGGCGATATTTTAAATTTAAGGAGGAAATTTTTTATGAAAGCACTTGTGCTTTTCAGTGGAGGCGTTGACAGTTCAACTTGTCTTGCAATGGCGGTTGACAAATACAGAGCAGAAAATGTTATTGCACTTTCTGTATACTACGGACAGAAACACGACAAGGAAATCAAATGCTCGGAAAAAATTGCGGAATATTACGGCGTTAAGCTTAAAACACTTGACCTTGCTTTGATATTTGCAGATTCGGACTGTTCACTTCTTTCAGGTTCAAAGGACGATATACCGCAGGAAACGTATGCGGAACAGCTTGAAAAAAACGATGGCAAACCTGTTTCCACATATGTTCCGTTCAGAAACGGTCTTTTTCTTTCATCGGCCGCAAGTGTAGCACTTTCCAATGATTGTTCCGTAATTTATTACGGTGCTCATAGCGACGATGCAGCAGGAAATGCTTACCCTGACTGTTCGTCCGATTTCAATGACGCTATGAATAAGGCTATATATATCGGAAGCGGTAAACAGCTTGAAATTATTGCACCGTTTGTCAATCTCACAAAAGCTGACGTTGTTAAAAAAGGTCTTGAGCTGGGTGTACCCTATGAACTGACATGGAGCTGTTATGAGGGCGGTGACAAACCGTGCGGAGTCTGCGGAACTTGTCGTGACAGGATATCAGCGTTTGAAGCCAACGGTGTTACAGACCCTCTTATAAAATAAACAGTTTGATTTAAAAGTAAGTATGGATAAAACTTTTAATTCACGACTTATCAGAAGATTATTTTCAGAATATGAATGATAATTTTGAAATAATCAGTGCGGTCGGTAAAGCGTTATCATGTCAAGGGGTGCTTTAAATACTGGACAAAAAATGCAGGATATTGTGTTTATTCAGACATATTTCAGCATAGCGGTGCAGCAGTCGGAAACAGTAAGGAAGTAGTTGTGGTCAGTGCAATCTGTTACGGGTGCTACAGTGATGGTATAAAGCGTTTTTTTGACCGTGGTATATCTGACTGTTTTCAGTTTCTTACATATAGTAAGGAAAAAACATATCATATTCACCGTTATGGAAT
>CAMWGS010000067.1 GCA_947173865.1 uncultured Ruminococcus sp. | reverse complement strand
AGAAAAACGTTTTTAATCCTGTAATGCAGATTAAAAAAATAAAACCAATATGGAGTGTATATATTAATGGAATATCGTATTGAACACGACTCTATGGGCGAGGTTAAAGTTCCTGCCGACAAGTACTGGGCAGCACAGACCGAAAGAAGTCACGAAAATTTTCTTATAGGCGTAGGTATCGAAACTATGCCGAGAGAAATCACACACGCTTTCGGAATTCTTAAAAAGGCTGCTGCTATCGCAAATCATGCCGTTAAACCCGAAAGAATGACCGACGAAAAACTCATTGCAATCTCTCAGGCTTGCGATGAAGTTATAAGCGGTTCTTTAAATGAACATTTCCCGCTTGTTGTATGGCAGACAGGAAGCGGTACTCAGTCAAACATGAACGCAAACGAAGTTATCGCCAACAGAGGTAACGAAATCGCAGGTGCAAAGCTTCTGCACCCTAATGACGACATCAACATGAGCCAGTCGTCAAATGATACTTTCCCGACCGCAATGCACATTGCTGCCGTTATTGCTGTTGAGGACAAGGTAATTCCTGCTGTCGATACCCTTATTGATACTTTTAAAAGACTTGAAGAAGAAAACGAAGGCATCGTAAAGAGCGGACGTACTCATCTTCAGGACGCAACACCTATAAAGTTCTCTCAGGAAATAAGCGGATGGAGAGCTTCTCTCGAAAAGGACAGAAAAATGCTCCTTTCTGCTGTTGAGGAACTCAGAGAACTCGCTCTCGGCGGTACAGCAGTAGGTACAGGTCTTAACGCTCCTGCAGGTTTTGCTGAAAAGGCTGCTGAGGCTATAAGCGAAATTTCAGGAAAGAAGTTTGTGACTGCTCCAAACAAGTTCCATTCACTTACTTCAAAGGACGAAATCGTATTTGCCCACGGTGCTTTGAAGGCACTCGCTGCTGATATGATGAAGATTGCCAACGATGTAAGATGGCTCGCTTCAGGTCCTCGTGACGGTCTCGGTGAAATCTTTATCCCCGAAAATGAACCCGGTTCATCAATCATGCCCGGCAAGGTTAACCCGACACAGTGTGAACAGGTTACTATGGTTGCCGTTCAGGTAATGGGTAACGACGTTGCAGTTGGCATGGCTGCTTCTCAGGGTAATTTTGAACTTAATGTATTTATGCCCGTATGTGCTTATAATTTCCTCCAGTCCGCACGTCTGCTTGCTGAATCAATCGTTTCATTCAACAAGAACTGTGCAGTAGGAATAAAGGCAAACAAGGAAAAAATGCACCACAATCTTCATAATTCCCTTATGCTCGTTACTGCTCTTAACCCGTATATCGGTTATGAGAACGCTGCCAAGACTGCAAAGAAAGCTTTCAAGGACAATATTTCCCTTAAGGAAGCCTGCGTTGAACTCGGTTTCCTTACGGCTGAACGTTTTGACGAAGTTTTCCACCCTGAAGAAATGGCATAAAATTAACAGAAAGGAAGCGTACTAATGAATACCTTCACGTATTATCCCGGCTGTACGCTCAGAACCAAAGCAAAAGACCTTGACGTTTATGCAAGGTCTTCTGCCGAAGCTCTCGGAATTACTCTCGAAGAACCTGAGAACTGGCAGTGCTGCGGTGGTGCTTACACTACAGCCAAAGATGAAATTGCTACAAAACTTTCTGCGGTAAGAACTCTCAATGCCGCAAAAGAAGCAGGCAGACCCCTTATAACAGTCTGTTCCGCCTGCCACAACGTTATAAAGCAGACTAATTACGATATTTCCAATGATGAGGAAATGGCTGCAAAGGTAAATAATTATCTCAAGCTTGATGAGGCTTATATAGGTGAAACAACTGTTTACCATTATCTTGAAATGCTCCGTGATGTTGTTGGTTTTGACAATCTCAAAAAGAAAGTAGTCAATTCTTTCAAGGGAAAGAAAATCGCTGCTTATTACGGCTGTCTGCTTCTCCGTCCCAGCAAGGCTCTCGCTATGGACGACCCCGAAAATCCTTCCATTATGGAGGACTTTATAAAGGCTATCGGCGGTACTCCCGTTATTTACGCACAGCGTAACGAATGCTGTGGCGGTTACATAACTATGGAGGACAAGGCTCAGGCTTCAAAGAGAAGTGCAAAGGTTATGGATTCCGCTCAGGAACAGGGTGCAGACATAATTATTACTGCCTGTCCGCTCTGTCTTTACAATCTGAAAAAGAATTCAGGCTCAGACCTTCCCGTTTATTACTTCACTGAACTTCTTGCCGAAGCTCTCGGATTAAAGGAGGCTAATAATGAATAATAATCTCAAAGAACAGGTTCTCCGTTCCAGCGGTGTCAATGTTCTTAAATGTATGCGTTGCGGTAAATGCTCAGGTACTTGTCCGTCATACGATGAGATGGAATATCATCCGCACCAGTTCGTATACATGGTTGAAAAAGGCGACATTGAAACTCTTATGAATTCAAAGTCAATTTATAAATGTCTTACCTGTTTTGCCTGTGTTGACAGATGTCCAAGAAATGTTGAACCTGCAAAGGTTGTTGAGGCAGTACGTCTTGCTACAATCCGTAAGCAGGGTAATAATCATCTTATTGCCGACAACATTCCCGAAATGCTCGACGAGGATTTACCACAGCAGGCAATCGTTACGGCATTCAGAAAATATACTAAGTAAGGAGGAGATAATATGCAGAGAATAGGAGTATTTGTCTGTCACTGCGGTACTAATATCGCCGCAACGGTAGACGTTAAGGCTGTTGCAGAGGCTCTCAGTCATGAACCGGGAGTAGTTATCTCTCAGGAATATCAGTATATGTGTTCTGAAGCAGGTCAGAATCTTGTAAAGGACGCTATAAAGGAATACGGTCTTACAGGTGTTGTTGTATGTTCATGTTCACCACGTATGCATGAAAATACTTTCAGAAAGGCTGCTGCTGCTGCTGGACTTAACCCGTATCTCGTTGAAATCGCAAACATAAGAGAACAGTGTTCATGGATTCACAAGGAAATCGCTACTGCCACAGAAAAGGCTGTAATTCTCGGTAAAGCTGCTGTAGCTAAGGTTCACCTCAATACACCTCTTACAGCAGGTGAAAGCCCTGTTGCAAAAAGAGCGTTGGTAATCGGCGGTGGTATCGCAGGTATACAGACAGCTCTTGATATTGCAGAAGCAGGCTTTGAAGTTGATATTGTAGAAAAAGAAGCTACTATCGGCGGTAAAATGGCTCAGATTGACAAGACTTTCCCGACTCTTGACTGTGCTGCCTGTATCCTCACGCCTAAAATGGTTGAGGCTTCACAGAATGAAAAAATCACTATTCACTCTTACAGTGAAGTAAGTGCGGTAAAGGGATTTGTAGGTAATTTTACCGCTACTATAAAGAAAAAGAAGCGTTTTGTTGATGAAACAAAGTGTACAGGCTGTGGTCTTTGTACAGAAGCTTGTCCTATGAAGAAAGTGCCTAACGCTTTCAATCTCGGTCTCAATAACAGAAGTGCCATTTATATTCCGTTTGCACAGGCTGTACCTAAGGTTGCTACAATTGACCCGAATTACTGTCTCAAACTCCGTAAGGGCGATGTTAATGACAAGGTTTGCGGTAAGTGTGCCGAAGCTTGTACGGTAGGTGCTATAAACTATCATCAGCAGGACGAATATATTGAACAGAAATACGGTGCAATCGTTGTTGCAACAGGCTTTAATCCGATTAAGCTTGACAAGTATGACGAATTTGCTTATAATCAGTGTCCTGATGTTGTTACATCTCTCGAACTTGAAAGACTTATGAACGCAGCAGGTCCTAACGGCGGTACACTTCTCAGACCGTCCGACAAGACTCACCCGCACAAGATTGTTTTCGTACAGTGTGTAGGTTCAAGATGCGACGACAGCAAGGGTAAGCCTTATTGTTCAAAAATCTGCTGTATGTACACTGCTAAGCACGCTATGCTTATCCGTGAAAAATATCCCGATACAGAAGTTTATGTATTCTACATAGATGTACGTACTCCAGGTAAGAATTTTGATGAATTCTACCGCAGAGCCGTTGAACAGTACAACGTTCATTATATAAAGGGTATGGTAGGCAAGGTTACTCCGAAGGCTGACGGTACTATAGATGTTCAGGCTTCCGACCTCCTTTCAAACGAACAGCTTCATATTGATGCTGACATGGTTGTTCTTGCAACTGCTATCGAACCTGACCAGACTGCACGTCCGCTTGCTACAATGCTTACAACTCAGATGGACACAAATGATTTCTTTACAGAAGCTCATGCTAAGCTTCGTCCTGTTGAAAGTGCAACTGCCGGCATCTTCCTTTCAGGTGCTTGTCAGGGTCCTAAGGATATTCCCGAAACTGTTGCACAGGCAAGTGCCGCTGCTTCAAAGGCAATCGGTCTGCTTGTAAAAGACAGCATAACCTGCAACCCGTGCGTTGCTCATTCAAACGAACTTATGTGTAACGGCTGTTCAGCTTGTGAAAAGGTTTGTCCTTACGGTGCTATCACTTATCAGGACAAGGAATTCAGAATGCCCGACCGTACAATCGCTATCAGACGTGTTGCAGGTGTTAACCCTGCTGTATGTCAGGGCTGTGGTGCTTGTACAGTTGCTTGTCCGTCGGGTGCTATGGACCTTAACGGCTTCTCTAACAGTCAGATTATGGCGGAGGTAGACGCAATATGCAAGTAAATGAAAATAAAGAATTTCAGCCGCTGATTGTCGCATTCTGCTGCAACTGGTGTTCATATGCAGGTGCTGACCTTTCAGGTACAAACAGACTGAATTATCCGACAAATGTTAAAATTATCAGAGTACCATGTTCCTGCCGTGTAAATCCGATGTTCATTCTCAGGGCATTCCAGAAAGGTGCTGACGGAGTTATTCTCTGTGGTTGTCACCCCGGCGATTGTCACTATACATCAGGTAACTACTTCACAAGAAGAAGAATGACACTTCTTTTCAGTATGCTCGATTTTCTCGGTATTGAACGTGACCGTACAAGAGTAGAATGGGTTTCTGCTGCCGAAGGTGCAAAGTTCGCCGCAACTATGAACGAATTCACCGAAGCTGTCAAGAAACTCGGACCTAACCGCAGATTGGAGGATTTAAGATGCAGGAAGCAATAATCAGCAAGGCAAAACAGCTTCTCGCAGACGGCACGGTTAACCGTGTTATCGGCTGGAAAAAGGGCGAATTTGCTTACGACATCACTCCGGCGATTTTTGAAAGTGCAGAAGAAATTGACGCAGATTTCGTATATGACGATTTCACCTCTGCAAACGTTTCAAAATATCTCGTCAAGGAAAGTAAAAAAGAGGGAAAAGTCCTCGCTTTCCTCAAACCCTGCGATACTTACAGCCTTAATCAGCTTACCAAGGAACACAGGGTTAAACGTGAAAATATATATGTCGTGGGTATTCCCAGCGACGGCAAGCTTGATGCCGAAAAGATAAAGGCTAAGGGAATCACAGGTATCACAGGAGTTGAAAAAGACGGCGACACACTTAAAATAAGCACTATTTACGGTGAAGAAACTATGCCGGTTGCTGAAGCTATGAGCAATAAGTGTCTCAGCTGTAAGAGCAAGAAACACGTTACTTATGATGAACTTATAGGAGAGGACGGAGAAGTTATTGACTCCAACCGTTTCGGCATGGTTGAAGAACTCGAAAACATGACTTCTCAGGAACGTTACGATTTCTGGAGAAACGAACTTTCCAAGTGTATCAGATGCAATGCGTGTAGAAACGTGTGTCCTGCTTGTACCTGCGAAAACTGTGTATTCGATAACCCCGATTCGGGTGTTCAGAACAAGGCAGCTGCCGATAGTTTTGAGGAAAATATGTTCCATATTATCCGTGCTTTCCACGTTGCAGGAAGATGTACAGACTGTGGTGAATGTTCAAGGGTCTGTCCTCAGAATATTCCGCTTCACCTCCTCAACAGAAAGTTTATCAAGGATATAAATTCACTTTATGGTGAATATCAGGCAGGAGCAGATACTACTTCAAGAGCTCCTCTCAATGATTATACACAGGACGACTGTGAAGCAAGTATCGTTCACGAAAGGGGTGTTGAGTAATGCTTAAAATATCTCTCGAAAATCTCGGTAAGCTTTTTGACGCTGTTGCCGAAAAGCAGACTCTCTATATTCCGACTGACCGTGAGGATGGTGCGGCAGAGTATAGGAAATATGAATCAGGCATGAAGCTCAGCAAGAATCTCAATACACTCCGCAGTGCAAAGGACTTTTTCTTCCCGCAAACCGAAAATCTCGCTGACTTCAAAATGGAAGGCAAGAAGATTGAAGTTATTGATATACGTGAAGAATCAGAAGATTTTGTTGTGTTCGGTGTTCGTGCGTGCGACGCAAGAAGTTTCACAATTCTTGACAAGGTTTTCCTCAGCGAACCCGTTGACAGCTACTATAAAAATCGCCGTGACCACGGTACTATTGTAACTATGGCTTGTACAAAGCCTGCCGAAACCTGTTTCTGCGGAACTTTCGGTATTGACCCGACTGCTCCCGAAGGTGACGCTGCTTGCTGGTCTGACGGTGAAAATCTCTTTATTCAGGCTAACAACGAAAAGGGTCAGGCATTTATTGATTCAGTCGTTGCTCTTCTTGAAGACGGTGACACCGCAAAGCTTGACGAGGTAAAGGTTAAGACTAAGGAAATTCTCGGAAAACTTCCGCTTGCTAATCTTTCAACAGAAGCATTCGGCGGTGATACGCTTATGGAACACTTTAAGTCTGAAAAGTGGGCTGAACTTTCTGAAAGTTGTCTCGGCTGCGGTACTTGCACGTTTGTATGTCCTACCTGTCAGTGCTATGACATAAAGGACTTCAATACAGGTCATGAAATCAAGCGTTTCAGATGCTGGGATTCCTGTATGTATTCCGACTTTACAAAGATGGCTCACGGTAATATCCGTAACTCTCAGCTTGAACGTTTCCGTCAGAGATTCATGCACAAGCTGGTTTATTTCCCTTCAAACAATAACGGCGAATTTGGTTGTGTAGGTTGTGGAAGATGTCTCTCCAAGTGTCCTATCTCCATGAACATCGTCAAGGTAATGAAAGCATTGGAGGTTAAGTAATGAACACTAATGATACATTGATTCCGCACATCGGCGTTGTTACCGACATAAGAATTGATACTCCCGATGTAAAGACTTTCAGAGTTAATGCAATACAGGCAGACGGAACAGTCAGCGGAAAAGTTTTTGAACATATGCCAGGTCAGTGTGCAATGCTTTCCATTCCCGGTGTCGGTGAAGGTATGTTCTCTATAACTTCTTCACCAACAAACAAGGATTTTATGGAATTCAGCATTAAAAAGTGCGGTTGTCTTACATCATGGCTTCATGCTATGGAATTAGGTCAGCAAATTACTATAAGAGGACCTTACGGCAATAATTTCCCTGTTGAAACAGAACTCAAAGGCAAGGATTTACTTTTTATCGCAGGTGGTATCGGTCTCGCACCTCTCCGCTCTGTAATCAATTATGTACGTGATAACCGTGCAAACTACGGTGACGTTCAGATTGTCTACGGTTCACGTTCAAAGGACGACCTCGTTGACTATCAGGAAATTCTTGATGAATGGATGAAGGACGATGGAATAACAGTAAATCTTACAATCGACAGGGAACAGGAAGGCTGGGACGGTCATGTTGGCTTTGTTCCGAACTATGTAAAGGAACTCAATCCGTCACTCAGCAAGACAGTTCTTATATGCGGACCTCCGATTATGATTAAGTTCACACTTGCAGGTCTTAAGGAACTCGGTTTCACAGAAACTCAGGTTTACACAACTATGGAACTTCGCATGAAGTGTGCTGTCGGCAAGTGCGGAAGATGCAATATCGGTGACAAGTACGTATGCAAGGACGGACCTGTTTTCCGCTTTGACCAGCTCGACGAACTGCCTGACGAATATTAATAAGGAGTATTGAACATGGAAAATATGTTAAACGTTTACCTGTTCGGCAAGAAGTATCAGGTGCCGGCAGGACTGACTATAATGACGGCTATGGAATATGCCGGCTACGAACTCGTAAGAGGCTGTGGTTGCCGTAACGGTTTCTGCGGTGCTTGTGCAACTATCTACAGAATCAAGGATAAGCAGGAACTTCATGCCTGTCTCGCTTGTCAGACAGAGGTGCAGGAAGGTATGTACGTTGCTACACTTCCTTTCTTCCCACTCGTAAAGCAGGTTTACAATATCGAGGCAATCAAGCCTAACGAACAGATTATGATGCAGCTTTATCCTGAAATCTACAGCTGTATTGGCTGTAATGCCTGCACAAAGGCTTGTACTCAGGAACTCAATACAATGCAGTATATCGCTTACGCTCAGAGAGGCGAATATGACAAGTGTGCAGAAGAATCTTTTGACTGTGTAATGTGCGGTGTATGTTCTTCACGCTGTCCTGCCGGAATTTCTCACCCACAGGTTGCTATGCTCGCAAGACGTCTCAACGGTAAGTACATAGCTCCTGAATGTGAACACCTTGCTGACCGTGTAAACGAAATCAATGAGGGTATCTTTGATGAAAAGATTGCTGAACTTATGGCTAAGTCAGTTGATAATGTTCAGGAAGTAAAAGACCTTTATAACAATCGTGAGATTGAAAAGTAAGGAGGAGCGTAAATGTATAAAATTGATAAGCTTAACGAACTGGCAAAGGTAGTTGCTGAAAAGAGAGTTGCTAATGCCGCTCTTGAACCGAAAAGAATGACAGCAGAAGAAAAGGATACTCTCCTTGCTGAATTCCACCCCGACTACAGACAGGACCAGTTCAGCGTACTCGGAGCAGGTGTCAAC
>CAMWGS010000066.1 GCA_947173865.1 uncultured Ruminococcus sp. | reverse complement strand
AATTGTGTAACATCAATTGTAATAGTTTCAGGGAGTATCATTTGAAGTACAGTCCATAATCCGTCAACTTCCCATGGACACTTTGACATATATTCTGAAAAGCATGTATGAATTGTTCTATCAGTTTGTGGACTCCAAGGCAGTCCTGTATTAATACCATATTCTATATGATGTCTCTTGTTTGTAACAACATCTTTATCAAGTATAATCGGTCCTTCAACACATTTATAAGAATTATCCAATGGTAGATATATTGCAATATCAATAATCTTATCATTCAAAACAATCCATGAATGATCAAAAGGTGGCATTGAATGTATTCTACATTCTCCAATAAGTAATTTGGGGTTAAGATTTATTTCTGATAAAGCCACATATAAAACAGAAGAAAATGAATGACAACATCCATGTAAATCCTTTCTGATCATATAATTGAATAGGTTTTTAACAACTAAAGCAACATTTGTACTATAGCCGTTATTTTTAAAAGTATTTTCAATTTTTGCAATTATTTTTAGATTTTTATTACCGTCCATTTTTATTCTCCTTCAATTTCAATTATTATATGATCTATCTCCGCCCTCAGCATATCTTCACTCTTCACGATCTCAGCAATCTCCGCATTCAGCACAGCAATGTCAATGACCTCTCTTGTGTCCTCCTGTTCAACATAAGTTGAAATAGAAAGGTTATAGTCATTTTCGGCTATATCATTGTTAGGAACAAGACGGCAGAAATATTCGCTGTCGGTACGTTCCGTGAACGCTGTCACGATTTTTGCAATGTTCTCCTCGGTCAGCTTGTTGTTATTCGTGACCTTGACACATTCCTTTGAAGCATCAATGAAAAGCGTGCTGTTTTCAGACTTGTTCTTTTTCAGCACCATGATACAAGTCGCAATAGATGTGCCGAAGAAAAGGTTATCTGGTAGCTGAATAATGCAGTCAACAAAGTTATTGTCTATCAGATATTTGCGTATTTTCTGTTCAGCGCCGCCGCGATACATAACTCCCGGAAAACATACGATAGCGGCAGAACCGTTGTTGGCAAGCCAACTCAGCGAGTGCATAATGAATGCGAGATCAGCCTTAGACTTAGGTGCAAGCACACCCGCAGGCGAGAAACGTGGATCATTGATAAAAAGCGGATTGGCATCGCCCTCCCACTTAATCGAGTATGGGGGATTTGATACAATGACCTCAAAAGGCTCATCGTCCCAATGCTGCGGCTCAACGAGTGTATCTTCGTGAGCGATATTGAATTTATCGTAATCAATATCGTGCAGGAACATATTGATACGGCAGAGGTTGTATGTTGTGATATTGATTTCCTGCCCGAAAAAGCCTTGACGAACCTTGTCTTTGCCGAGTATTTTGGCAGCTTTCAGCAGAAGCGAACCACTTCCACAAGCTGGATCATATACCTTGTTTACCTCTGTTTTTCCTGCCGTTGCAAGTCTTGTCAGCAGCTCAGACACTTCCTGCGGAGTATAATACTCACCGCCCGACTTGCCCGCATTTGAAGCGTACATACCCATAAGATATTCATAAGCATCTCCGAACGCATCAATGGTATTCTCCTGATAATCACCAAGCTGCATAGAAGCTATACCATTCATCAGCTTAACAAGACGCTCATTACGCTTTGCGACAGTACCGCCAAGCTTGTTGCTGTTCACATCAAAATCATCGAACAGTCCCTTGAAATCGTCTTCACTCTCACAGCCCTGTGCAGAGCTTTCAATGCTCCTGAAAATGCCCTCAAGTGTTTCATTGAGGTTCTCGTCCGTATCAGCTTTTGCAAGCACATTACAGAAAAGCTGGCTGGGCAGAATGAAGAAACCTTTGGTCTGCACCATATCCTCACGGGCAATTTCGGCTTCATCGTCCGACATTTTTGCATAATCAAATTCGGGAGTGCCTGCTTCAATCTCTCCTGCATTTATGTAGTTAGTCAAATTTTCTGATATATAGCGATAAAACAGCATAACAAGGACATAATTCTTGAAATCCCAGCCGTCAACGCTGCCCCTCAAATCGTTGGCGATGCTCCATATCGTGCGGTGAAGTTCCGCACGTTCCTGTTCTTTTTTATTATCTATCATAGGTCAAAACTCCTTCCATTTGGTATCTTATCCAAAAGATACTATATATATTAACATTATACCACATTTTGAACAATTAGTCAATTGTTTGACAGACTTTTTTCTTAATTTTTCACCGAGGACTTATAAGTCCAATATGAATAAAAAGATAAGGCTACTGCACTATAAATGTAATAGCCATCACTTATTTATTCAGAACATCGCTCATATTCAGCAGGGCATCAGCCTTTTCATCGGATAGAGTGCGGAAATTTTCAATCAGCCGTCTTTCTTTATCGGAAAGATAGGTACATTCCGTATCATCATTGAATATCTCTGCCAAAGAAGAACCAAGTGCTATCGTAAGCCGACCGAGCGTTTCAATAGTAGGCTGCCTGGAGCCATTCTCTATGCCCTTGATATGGTGTCCTGACACACCTGTTATTTGCGTAAGGCGGTACATAGACATATTCTTATCTTCTCTTAATTTGCGTAGTTTCTTTCCGACATCCATAAAACTGCCCCTTTCAGTAGTTGCTATCTATTATTATTATATACCTAATTGGGCAATAAAATAATATCCGTTTGGGCTTGAATATATAGACATTTAGGTGTATAATATATAGTAACAAAAGTACATAGGAGTGTTGCTATAAATATTTATACTGTCAGCTTTTTTGGACATAGGTATGTGGAGCATGGATCGGAGATTGAAAACCGCCTTGACAAGCTCCTGCACGACTTAATCACGCAGAGAGAGTATGTTGATTTCCTGATAGGACGGGACGGGGATTTTGACTTGCTTGCTTCTTCTACTATCAAAAGAGCTATCCGAAATTATTCTTATGGCAACACGCATTTCACCCTTGTCTTGCCGTATATGAAAGCAGAATACCGTGATAATGAACAGAGCTATCTTGATTACTATGATGAAGTAGAGATATGCTCCGACTCCGCCGAAGCACATCCAAAGTCGGCTATCCAAGTACGCAACAGAAATATCGTTGACCGATCAGACCTTGTGGTATGCTGTATTCAACATAAAAGCGGCGGAGCTTACCGAACGATACGGTATGCTGAGAAACAGGGTAAAAAGATAGTGAACATTGCAGACGAGAATTAAATAGAGCTTCTGAAAAAGAAATAGATAGGGATATGCCTTCCAACATTTATGGATGACATATCCCTTTTGCTTTATAATATACCGAAATATAGCTGTTTTGCTATCACTTGAATTTTGGGCTGCCATTTAGGGCGGCGGCAGTTTTTGGTGAGCAAAAATCGGACTGGGAATTAGCTCCTGCCGGAAATAATGTGACCGCCAAAAATGGACAAGTAAAATTTCATAAAATAATCAGCCTGTTTCAGCTGTTGAGGTTATGCCCTTGTTTTATTTTGCAAGGGCATTTTTTCTGTCTGTCAGCGGTTTGTCAATGAGTTTGTAGTAAATGTGAATATCACGGGGAACTTTCTTGCCCTGATACTTATCAATTGTAATGTATTCAATAAGGTCAACGCACATCTGTCTTGTAAGCGTTTCAGCACCTGCATAGCTTTTCAGACGGGGATATATTCATCAACGTCATGTTCGTCCTTAGAAACCGTTTCCGTTCGTCTGATGAGGTCATTAAGTTCAGCCTGTAAATTTTCTTTTTCCTGCTGATACTTTACAAGAAAGTCAGAGCAGATTTTATCGGGCATATTTCCGAGAACTCTGTCCTCATAAAGTTTCTGCATCAGTCTGTCGAGGTCATCAATACGCTTGTGTATTTCCTGCTGTCTTTTCTTATCTTCAGCATTTTGAACAGCAAGTGAACCCTGCTTGTGAGAGAGATACTTTGCCTTTGCTTCGTCATCGTTGAGTACAAAGTCAATCTGTCGCTGAATATCGGCAAGTACGATACTTTCAATTCCGTGCATGACAATGTAGTGCGAGGTGCAGTAACTTTTGCCGTAACGGGCATGAAGTCCGCAGACATAACCCATTGGATTTTTTGAGCCTGATGAATTATGCTGTTTCATTTTCGAACCACAGCTGTCGCAGTAACATAGTCCCGAAAGTGGCTTTGTAGTGCGTTCTTTTGTACATTTGCCATTACTTACGGACGCATCAACTTCACGGCACTTGTCCCACAATTCCTGCGAAATAATCGGTTCATGGTTGTTCTCAACGATAACCCAGTCCTCCATATCCTTGTTGATAACCTTGTGATTTTTGTAGCTTACTGTTGTCTGTTTCATCTGGCAGAGGTGACCGAGATACATCTGATTTTTCAGAATACGCTTTATCGTCTGAGAACTCCATAAATGATGCGAATAAAGCGGATATTTCTTGCCGATTTTATCGTATTTGTAATCAAGCGGAGGAACGATATGCTCACCGTTAAGAACGTCCGCTATCTTTTTCGCATTCATTCCGCTTGCTCTCATCTCAAAAATACGGCGTACAATATCGGCTGCATAAGGGTCAATCACAGGTGTGAAATTTTCGTCCGTACCTTTTTCATAACCATACGCACAGAACGTAGTCATATATTTTCCCGACTTTGCGTTACTTTCAAAAACGGCTCTCAGCTTTTTGCTTGTATTAGCGGCGTGCCATTCATTAAAAACGTTCATTATCGGAAGCATATCCATTCCCGAACTCTGAGAATTAGCAGTATCAACATTGTCGTTTAAGGCAATAAAACGGATATTGTACATCGGAAAAATGTAGTCCGTGTACTGTCCGACCTGAATATAGTTTCGTCCGAAACGGCTCAAATCCTTGCAGATTATGAGATTGATTTTTCCTGTTTTGGCATCATCAAGCATACGCTGTACTCCCGGTCTGTTGAAATCTGTTCCAGAAAATCCGTCATCAACATATTCGTCATAGAGTGACCAGCCTTGTTCACTGATATAGTTTGTGAGTATTCTTCTCTGATTTTCAATTGAAAGGGATTCGCCGGCACGCTCATCATCTCTTGATAAGCGGATGTACATTCCCACTTTGTAATCGGTCTGCTTTGGTAACATCAATAACTCCTTTCCTCCAAAGCGACCTTTACCGATACAATCATTATAGCGCAGTATATCGGTAAAGTCAATAGCTTTTTGAAAAAAATTATTGTTGTTTTTCTGTCGGAACACGACCAAGCATTTCGCCCATTGCCCTGCTTTCAGCGTATTCAAGAATCACATCATTGATACTTTTGTTTCCTACAAAATGACTTGTCACATGGTACAGCTTACCATCCACTTCGTAAACATTCTGTTGAATCGGACAGTCCTTGAACTGCTCATTCATCTCCTGCATTGTTTTATTTTTCATAGCGAATTTTCTCCTTAGCTTTTCTATTTCTATGCTTTCAGAGTAAGGGCATCGCTTTTTCTCTCTTACCCTTGTTCTGTTGTCGGATATATTTTAGTTTTTGTAGAAATCTGATTTATCCCCGAAGAATAAATCCTGTTCAGGAATATCAGAAATATCACCACCGACATCATCAGCGGAACTGTTTTCAGCATCAGGCATATTATTTGTTTTCAATGATACTGCCTGTTCATGTTCATTCGCAAGAATATCAAGCAGGTCACGACCTGAACTGTTGTACTGCTCACAGAGCGACAGATAAGTCAGTTTAGCATTCTCCTCTGTCAGCTTTTTCTTTTTTGCAGTATCACGCTTAATGCTTTCTTCGAGTTTTTTAATCTTCTGCTCATTCTCAGAAATCTTGTCAAGATAAAGTGCCATATTATCACCTCCCATTCTTTTGAATTTTTGATTTAAGTTTCCTCATACCGCAATTATAGCACGCTCATATTTCAAAATCAAGCCGCAATAACTCACAAAGTTTTGTTCATAATTTGTTAATAATCAACCGATGAAAATTGAACTTCAAAAAATCAGAATCACGGTATTATGCGGAAAACTCTGTTTCGTCATTTTCACTGGGGAATTTTTTGCAGTTGAAATAAATCTGAAATTTCATATTGACGAAGGCGGAATTATCTGTTATAGTGATAATCGGGAGTACCGAAAAAATAAAAAATGCAGTGTTCCAGACTTGCAGAAATGAAAAAATTTTTGAGAATGGAATCTCAAAAAAAGAAAATTCGCCCGCAGGGCGAAATCAATTGTAGCAAGCACGGTATTATGTGGGTACAAAGCTGTAAACCCACATAATACAACGCTTGTTAGGGAAATTTCCCTAAGACCCTAATTTTTTAATTGATGAAAGAAAGGAAAACAGAAAAATGGAAGATAAGAATAAGAGAAAAAAGTATCTGAAAATTCGTGTCAGTGAGGAAGAAATGAATGCTATCAAGAAAAAATTTCAGAACAGCGGAATGGACACACTCAGCGGTTTTGTCCGTGCAATGATTTTCGAGGGCTATATCGTTCAGATGGACGAAAACGAGATTCACGAAATCTATAAACTTGTCGGAAACATTGCTAACAGTATCAATCAGATTGCATTTCGAGTAAACCGCACAGGCAATATTTATGAAAGAGATATTGAGGATATTCAATTCAGATTAAATCTGCTTTGGCAGCCACTTAATTTTTTGAAAACCAAAATTGCACAGTTAAAACATTGAGTTATATTTCTATAACAGAAATTACTGTCAAAAGAACACAAACACCAAAAGATACATCGTGACAGTTTTTCATTTTACAGGGAATTTCTTTTTTATCTATAAATATCTTACCTCTTGACTTTTTGCAGCAGTTAAATTATACTATATATAGATGCCTATGCCAAACAGCATTGAAATACATGAACTATGATAAGGAGGTTACAATTATGAGACTGCTTGTAGTTGAGGACGAACGAGACTTAAATGAAATAATAACAAAAGCATTGATTATAAACGGATATGTTGTTGACTCTTGCTTTGATGGGCAAGAGGCGTATGAGTATTTATCTTTGGGAGAATATGACGGTGCAATACTTGATATTATGCTTCCGAAACTTAACGGTTTTGATGTTCTTGAAAGAATCAGAAACAAGGGAATCCAGACCCCTATATTGTTTCTTACTGCAAGAGATTCCAAAAAAGACATTATACATGGACTGGATTCAGGAGCAGATGACTATATTTCAAAGCCATTTGACTTTGATGAGCTTTTAGCTCGTATTCGTGTAATGTTGAGAAAAAAGGTTGAAAACCGTGAAAATATTTACCGTTGCGGTGAGCTTGTTGTTAATTGTAATGATTATACTGTTTTCCGCAAAGATAAATCAATCTCACTTTCCGCAAAGGAATTTCAGCTGTTGCTTTATCTTGTAAGGAATAAAGGAATAGTTTTAACAAGAGAACAGATTGAAAATAACCTGTGGCATTTTGACAGCGAAAACAGTTCAAATGTTATAGATGTATATATACGTTATCTGCGTAAAAAGATAGATGACGGATATGAAAAAAAGATGATACATACTGTCAGAGGAGTTGGTTACCAATTAAAAGCAGAATGAAAAACAGGTCTGTTATGACCTACATAATGACAATATGGTTTATATCTGAAATAATAATGTTCTCAATTATGACTTTTTTTGTTCATTTATACATTAATCAGTCAGTTGAACTTGATATCCGGAGCAGTCTTTCACGACAAGTTACCAGTCTTTCAGATAGTATCGTAAACAATAATGGTGTACTCAGTGTTGATGAAAGTAAAATCGAAAAAAAATACCCTGATATGTACATTGTTATTATTGATGACAAAGGAAATGTTATATGGGGTTATGCTCCGGATGGAGTAAGCATTGATACCAACAGGTCGATTGCACCTTCTAAGGTCACGGCTGGAGAAGTTTCATATTACTATATTGACAGAGATATAAAATACACTATGTCTGCCAACGGATTTGTACGGGCATACGTCAGCGAAAATGATGTTTTCAGAAATTACATTCCTGTCAAGGTTATCTGTTTTGGAGGAACGGCAGTTGTGTTTGTTGGTTTAACTATGGCAATGCTGTATGCTCTGAAACGATTCAGACATTCCATAAAAACTATGGAAACAAGTGTAGCTAAAATAGGTACTTCAAAGCTGTCGGATAAACATATGGAAGAAAGCGGTCATTATAAGGAAATCAACTCTCTTATAAAAGCTAACAATCGTATGTTAGACCGTATGAATGAAATTTTTGCTCAACAGGAACAGTTTTCCTCAGATGTTGCACATGAGTTAAAAACTCCGATAGCTGTCATTAAGGCTCAAAGTCAGTATGCACTGAATAATATGGAACTTTCTGCCGAAGAAAAAAAATCTTTTGAAGTGATTTTAAAACAGGCACAGAAAATGCAGGAACTTGTCATTACATTGCTTATGCTGTCCCGTCTTGAATCTGGCGACAAAGAGGATATGCAGGAATTTATCGACTTAACAGAAATTGTATCTGCTGTATGTGAAGCTGAACAGTACAAATTATCCGATTGTAAAGTCAAATTTAAAATAACAAACATCAGCACATCAGAAACATCGGGAAATATTAATCTTGTCACGATAGCAGTAACAAATCTTATTTCAAATGCTGTAAAATTCAGTCGAGATGATGAAGTAATCGAAGTTGAAACTGGTGAGACAGACGGATTTGTTTTTGTAAAGGTAAAAGACAATGGTATCGGTATGACGGAAGATGAAAAAAATAAGGTATTTACACGCTTATTTAAATCTGATTCATCACGCAATAGTCACGGTTATGGACTGGGAATGCCGATAGCTTTAAAAATAGCTAAAAAGCACCGCGGTACAATTA